>JAKATM010000056.1 GCA_021818765.1 Thermoplasmata archaeon
AGATGAAAAGCCGACACTTGCAAACAGGATACTGCACCTTCCGATACTGATCCTTGCTGGACTTGTAATTTTCGTACTATTCCTGATTGTGGCAGTAGCTGCCGGGATTGTTGCTGCTGCGTACGAATTTGGAAATGCTTTTCGTGCATTCTTCGGTCATTACTTTGAGGTTCCAGTCATAGCGGTAGTGCTTATCATACTTGGAATCTTCTTTCATTTCAAGAAAGGGAAGGATCATCCTGAAAAACCCGCTATAGACTCCCCAACTTCCCAGCAGGTCAAGGAGGAAGAGCCAGTATCAAGCGTTTCAGATCAAAAGCCGGGTGGAAACGAGCAGAAGGACGAAACAAAAGTCGAAGATACAGACAAAAAGTAGTCTATTTAAGCGGCTCTCCACAATTAGGGCAGAACTTCATGTTAGGTTTAAGGGGCTCTCCACATGAAGGACATGTCTTTGTTGACACATTCGAGGGTGGGCTAGCACGCTGGACCTGGATTGATGTTGAGGTTGTATCCCCTTCAATGATATCATCCTGCTTCCGGTTTGCAGGTGGTTTAGAACTGCCCTTGGGATTCCCATAGTAAGCAACGCCGACATTCGTAGTCCCAGCTTTTGCCCTTGCCATTTCAACGTTTTTGCGGTACAATTCTTCCTGCTCCCTGTGTTGGCGTTCCTCTTCCTGCTTCTTAGCGTCAGAAATCCATTTTCTTATCTCGTTCTCCCACTTTGATGGATCTGTCAGCCTGAATCTGGCCTTTCCAGTTTCGTCTTCGTGTTTATACTCGACGGTCAACACCTTTTTAGTAAATACCTTTATTTTTGGAACTGCACTCGAAACATTCGTTATTTCATAAAGATATATATCGAGAAGGGCTTGAGGAGGGGTAGCACGTATTAGGCCTCTTTTTCCCTTCTTTTCAAATATTAAGCGCTTATCAGAAAGGAACAATCGACCATTGTAAGTTTCTGATTCTGCATGCTCAATTGCGGCTTCTTCCTGTAATATCTCATGTTCATTGACTTGATAGACTGGCATTGGATAGCCAATTTAGCGAATATCATAAACCTTTTCATTTATCCATCATATTAGAGTAACCCCACGATGCAACTCCGAAGTCTGTAATCCTTTCCTCAAAGCAGCTATGCTATATTCTATTAATATGTCATATTTGCATGGGTAAATTAAAGTGACAAATGGGCGCAAAATCGATAATTTGAAACTACTTTTACCTAATTTCAAAGGGTATTTTGGAACTTATATGAAAACTTAAAAAAAAATTGAAAAGTAAGAGATTGCCCGTCTCTTTCAATAAAACAATCTTATTTTTTCCTCCTTGTCACCACCATAAGCGCCAATGCAACAACTACTACGACCGCTACGGCGATCAGGACATAATCAATTGTTGAGAACCCGCTCTTCTTGAATGTTATGTAAACTGACAGATTGTGACCAGAAACAACTATCTTCCCGGTCTGATTTGTTATTGTGTACCCCGAGATGGATCTGACCGAATAAGAATAACTTCCGTTGATGAACTCGACCACCTTGCTCTGGCCAGATACATTAAATAATGTTCCATTAGCGACAAGCTGCCAGGTTGTTCCAGAAGAGAGACCGGTCTCAACAAATGTTACAGAATATAGAACCGGGTTGAAAGTGACCTCGACCGAGACACTTGATCCGTCAACGGTGAAATTAGGTGAATACACCGATCTAAAACTGCTATTCTGAGTTGATGCAGTGAATTGATAACTGCCATTTGTTAGAGATGTGGAAATTGATGAGCCAGAGGACGAAATAGTAATACCGCTTAGTTCTATGCTCCACGTAGTACCGGAGGGAAGTCCCGTTTCAGAAAATACCACACTATATTTTACCTTCGAGAATGTCACCGAAACCTTATTTGAAGACCCGTTAACATTGAAAGTACCAGATAGAGGCGTAGCTTCATAAGTTTTATCGTTTGTCGATATATGGTACGAATATGAGCCATTAGTCAAGTAAAACGAAACTGATCCAGTGGAAATAGGTCCTGAGCTGACTCCATTCGAGAGATTTACATACCAGATAGTTCCGGTAGGAAGGCCAGCTTCAACAAAAGTCTCCTGGTAAGCCTTTTGCGTATAATAAACCTCAATGCTGTTTCCATACCCTTCACTTAAAAGAAAATACGATGTAGCAACAAGAAGCAATTGGCCGTTAGGATCAAACGTAAACGAGTCTAACATATTGGACTGTACGCTAGCGAGAACAGAGTCATTTCTCAGACCGATCACTTGAATGCTACCATTCTGTTGAAGAGTATTCGATTCAATATACTCATAACCCGAAAATGGATTATATGTACCGGCGTATACAATGCCACTAGATTTCGGTCCAATGAAATAAGTCCTGTTAGATAGGTTGAATAATAGCATATTAGTCTCATTATATGTTCCTACTACGTAAGTAGGCGAATTGCCCAGTTCAACGTTGCTAGTTACATAATAATCTAAACTTGGAACACTAACATCGGTATACTTTCCATTAAGGATGTTGACAAGAATAATACTCGTAACATTTGGAAAGATGAGTGTATTGTTTTTGATCGTATACTGCTGGGTAAATAGACTCTTAACTTCCAGAATCAAATCATAACTTTTGTTGAACTGTCCTATAGCGAAGGTAACAAATGAAGAATTGGTTGGATTCATGTCAATCATATTTATCTCATAAGTCGAGGTATTAACATATGTAATGAAGATATTATCTAGTTCAGCTGGGTCAAGGCTCATTTGAATACTGGGTGATACATTTGCAATATTTACTTTAAGGTTCACTGTATTCACTATGTGCAAACCCTGCGGGTTAATTGTGGTAAGAGAAATGTTGCCCGTGATATTGCTAAAACCTAAAACATACAGGTAATTCGTATAGTTATCAAAGATCAATTTATAAGGAACATTGCCCTGGCTGAAAACAACTGACCCCGTATTCTGACCTGTTGAAAGATTCTTAGATAAAATCTCGCCCTTGGCTGCAAAATCTATGTACAAAACATTCGTAACTGTGTCCAAGGCCGTTGAAAATATGGCTTGCGTCTCAGTTGAAAATTGACCGCCATAGTTTGCGTATATTCCGCTATAACTTATATTCTGAAGGGGGAAGAGTGTCATGTCTGGTTTCAAATATTTTAAGTCTTGTTGAGCCTCAAAGAAGACTTCAGTTTCAATATTCTGACCATTGACTGTTATATTCATCGTTTCAGGTAATGAGACATAACCATTGGAATCCAGAATAGAAACTTTATAAGTTCCATTCGGAAGTGCATCTACCAATGACGAATTTTTAGTTGTCAAAGCATTTCCTGAAACATTCAAGGACCAATTTACGCCCGTCGGCAACCCGTACTCATAAAAAATAACATCATAAACTACCAGGTGGAATTGGATCACCACAACCTTGCTTGCTCCATCGATGGTAAAGTTACCGGATACCTGAGCAGGAGCATAGGACTTATTCAATGACAAGATCGTATAGTTGTAAGTGCCATTTATAAGGCTTAGAGAGATTGGAGCATCACCAGTCAATGCATATGTTGAAACGCCTTGAATTGTTATGAACCATGGCGCATTGGATGGGAGACCAGTTGCTTTGATCTGGACGTCATAAACGCTTGCTGAATATGAATATGGAAGGTTTTTCCCCGTTGAGCTTATGTTGGTAGCAAAAATCCAGTCAAAGGTAAAGTTTTTAACTCTATTTTCCGATTGAAACCCCAGAACAACATGAAGGGAGCTGGTACCTACCGAGATATGAGAAGCATTCTGAACTGTGTTGTCAACTAAGCCTTCTGAATAGCTTGAATTTACTAATGCTACACCAAACGTGTGGTACTTGTAGGGATCAATGCTCTTTGAATAGTTATAGGTATAAGAAAGACCGTTACCATTCCAAACAGACATTCCTAGCCAGTTGGTGTTGTTCTCTGCCCATCCAGATGTTAATACTGGGTTAGAGTTATCTATTGCTGGGTTGCCTAGACCAGCACCATTCAAAAAGCAAGTCGTATCGTTTGTCCCAAGGGGTGTATTTATGATGCCATACCCATCGACTAAAACCGGGCTGTCAAATGTCATATGGGAGGATAACTGATCAGGTCCAGTGAAATTTATACTGTTATTAACGGAAATATAATTGCTGTTTGTGACAGGAGTGTTCCATAAGTTACTGTTAAGGGCGGTTCCTGAGAAATTTGAGTAAAATGGGAAGACGTGTGAACCGTCGTCGTAATATGCGTATACGGAAGAAAGTTCTGGCGCTTCACCTGTGCTGTAATTATTGAACGCGATTTGTCCTAAAGGAAGAAAATTCATGTGTACCTCTAGAACCTGACCCTTCGGTATTGTCTGGTTTATCCTTAACCAGTATGTTGTATTATTTTCAGATACACTATTGCCACTCTCTAACCATGAGGGTAAAACTGTCCCATTGGAGTAAGTAAAGTAGACATTGCTCAAATTGTGGTTCTCGAAAGCAGAAAAGATGGTGCTGTTTACAACTATCATTTCATCAAATGGAGACGATATGTTTACACCTGGATTTGTTATGTATATGTTTACGTTGTGAACTGATAACGAATAAGGCAGTATACCACTGGACCCATTACTGGTTTCGTTCTGAATGGCGAATGGAATAGATCCCAGTATCATCGCAGCTACTAATATATAGGCCAGAAACTTTATATTTAAATTCACAACTTTAAAACTTCTTTATACTTATAAATCTATTGTAGTAGAAATAGATACAGTCAAAGAATTACAATCAACTTGAAACTGCCTATTTAAGGATATTATAGCTTCTTGACTATCCAATAAACCATGGTAAGACTTCTGACACTGCTAACTTAGGAATTGGCTACTATATATTTACCAACGATATATGGAACATTGAGAAATTATCAAATATTTCATTTAAGATATTCACTCTACATTCCCATAAGTGCCTTCAACAAAGATTATCCACGCATAACTAGTGGCTTAACACCTTAATTATTAGCATGTGCCTGAAAAGAGTCATACCTTCACCGCGTCTGTTTACATGGCATGATTGTAAAGCAAACTGTTCTCGTTACGACTATTGTTCACTATAAATAGGCTGAATAAATGATATATAGTGCACCTGAATTCAGTACTCATACGATGAGAACATATCTTGATGTTACCTTTTCCAGTGAGGGTGCAAAACCCAGTGAAATCATAAATAGGCTCAGATCTCTGGGTTTCAAGCCTGTGATAGGGGAACACGACATGGTTTATGAATGGGGTAATAACGCGTCTGCAGAGGATTCAATCTGGTTTGCAGATAAAATCCAGGCAACCCTGGAAGGGTTTAACATTCTATTCCATATTGAAACTGTTGACGAATGAAATTTAAAATTCAATACGGAATCCTTTTGAGGGAACCGCAATTTGCGCATTTTATTACTAGTATCTTGTTTGAGAGCCTGACCTGTGTATCGGCTCCATAGAGGGTCTTGCACTTCTTGCAGTAGCTTCTCTTAATGCTTCTATCCAATGTAATATCCATTCTTGTAGCAATTTTTTCTGCGATAGTAACATATCTTTTTGAGCGTTCATCGTTAATGCTTTTGGTTTCTCCAGCCAGCATGAAAAGGGCGTTGATAGCTTCATTTGCAATATCATTTTTACGTGAATCCTTTTTCACAAGACGAAATGAGACTTGTAGCAATATACTTTTTTCCTCTCTTTATGTTGTACCTGCTGAGATACATCTTTCAAATAACGTTGAGCAGGGAAACAGAGCAATAAAATATTTACCGGGTCCCTATGACAGGGACAATGAAGAAATACCTTGCGCTGGATGGCGGTGCTACAAAGACGTTCACGGCAGTATATAACGATAATGCGGAGATACTGGGAATTGGGGTTGCTGGTCCTTCAAATTACAGAAATATTGGAGAGGACCAAGCGATTTCAAACATTAATGATTCAGTTGGGAAAGCATTGCATTCATCTGGTACAAACCCATCTGAACTTAACTCTTCGACGTTTGCAATAGCAGGTGTTAAGGACTCGAACAGGTCAACCGAAATAATAAAATCAATCGTTGAAAGAACAAAAGTGTCACAAAAATTCCAGCTTTTCAACGATGGCGAGGCGGGTTATTATTCCCGCTTCCTTGACCAGGATGGATTGATAATTGCACCCGGGACAGGAATGATATCATACTGCAAATATAAGGGAAAATTTGAGAGGGCAAGTGGATGGGGCTGGTTGATTGGCGACGAAGGCGGTGCTTTCTATATCGGAAAAAGTGCCATATCTGCGTTTGCTAAAATTTCAGATCACAGGATTGCGTATGATGAACTTCTTCATAACGAGATGATGAAACTTTATGGCATTAACCAGGAAAGAGATATCGTCAATAAGGTTTACCAGGAAAAAATTGACATCAGGTTCATAGCGTCAATTGCAGCGACCGTATCGAAACTTTCTGACAAGGGAAGTGAAGCATGCAGGGAAATAATGGTGAATGCTGCCCGGGAAGCAGCCCAGTGCGCTATAGGTTTACATAAACACCTCAAAGTTACTGAAAGAATGGAGATTAGCGGATATGGCGGCGTCTTCAGATCGGGTGCGATTTATTGGAATAACCTGAAGGACGCAGTCAGGCAGCGTATAGATGATGTTCGGTTCATAGATCCAATATACGGTTACCATGCGGTCGCGGGATCTATATTAATGAAACTTAGATCCGAAGGCGTTGATTTGAGCAGGAAAGATATAGATCGCATCGTAAAGAACATAGATAGTCTGGTAAACAAGCTTGACAGCTATGACAGAAAAACATTCCTTTTTATGTGATATGTTAATATCTTTCAAGGATTTCCAGCAAAGCTTAACTGCTCGGACTAAACTTCTTCTGTCGTTATAACCTTGATCTTGAATGATACCCTTGTTGTTGAACCGGGATTCAATGTTAACAGTCCAAGCTCACTATTAAATGCATCTGGTGGGGCAGTCATAGGCTCAATTGCAATCGACTTACCTTCGGTGTAAACGCCGTTGTAGAGAACCAGATAATTCAGGTTCTCCCTCTCTATGATAAGTTTTCTTCCGTTCGTAGTAAAAATAATTCTCCCTGTTTGCATGAAAGAATTGTCGATGTTTTTCCACTCAGAGGATTCAAGCATAAAAGGATCGATCACCTTCGCCGACCCGTCAGGGAAATACTTCTCCCTGTACTCAAGATATGCTCCAGGTTTATCGCCGATTAGCGACCAGTACCCGCTGAACGTAAAGTATGGGTGAAACCCGATCTGAAATGGCGCAGGAAAGTCTGACAGATTATGAGCCATGGCGGTGCATTTAAAATCATTGGCACCAGCAACGTAAGAAACATCCAGCCTGATTTTCCAAGGATATCCTTTTCCAGTCAAAACAGATCTTAGCCTGCAAGATGAGCTGCTCTCTTTCACCAGTGAAAATGTGCTGTCCTTTGCAAAACCATGAATGGCATTTCCCTCCATGTTCAGAGGCAGTTCGTATGTGCTGCCCATGAAAGAATAAGTTCCCCTTTTAATTCGATTAGCATAAGGGGCTAGAATTGCCATCCCGCCATGTGTCTTGTGACCATCATTTGAAGGTTTAATTATGCCTACATCATCTGCTTCCAGGCTGTGTATTCCTCCGCCTTGCAAGTCTATTGATGCATTCATTCCGCCTTTCTGGATTTTAACGTGCTGATCTCCATTCATCCAGCATAGTAACCTCGCATGGTTAAAAAAAATTGATCATTGCCAAACTGTGTTGATTAATTCCTCAAAATAGTTTTTTGCAGAATTAAATTGGGGTTGCTTATGCAACCAAACAACCCCAATAGTTGTAAAACGAAGATGGACAATAAAGTTACTCTCTCTACAATGAATCGCTTGTCAAGAGGATGGAGAATCTTCTCGATTTCAGTGCAATCGAGAATATCAAGGAGGACCTGGAAAACAAAACATAAACAAGGTTGGTAGCCCTTTTCATTTTACCGGATAGCATAGTGGAAATATTCGCCCGTATACGATCGGTTTTCAACGCGTCATTCAGGGTACTGGAATCTATTCTGAGAAAGATGAGTGATCTGCTTGGAATACCTAAGATCACATATTCCGCCACATATCTGAGAATAAGGAAGATCAAGGTACCTGAGATATGCAGTCCTTCTCATTAGTGGTGATAGATTCAACAGAATTCAAGACAACAATTAGGGGTGACTCTCTAGACATATGGGAAAAGAAGAGGAAAGGATGGATCAAGTTACATGCTTTCGTTGACATCAATCATGTGAATGCACAGAAAATTGCAATCACATCTGCGCATAAGCATAATGCCCAGATATTTCCTTTGCTTGTTAAAGGAAAGGAAGATCAGGTATTCGCAGACAAGGCATATGATTCCAGAAAGATATTCAATCTTCTCGATTCAAAAGGCACGGATGCAATCATACCTCTGAGAAAGAACCTCAGGACGATGACAAGGGGTTCTCCTCTTAGGCATAGAACAGCAAGAGAGATCCGTAAAATTGGAGAAGAGGAGTGGAAGAGGATCCATGACTATGGCAGAAGATGGATTGTTAAGATATATTTCTCAGGCCTGAAAAGAGTCATGGGTGAAGTCATCAAGGCAAGAAGAACGGATTACATGATCAAGGAAGTCGATCTGAAGGCACCCTATTACAACATGATAAGAGAGAACACCAGAACTTATGGGCAGTTATGCAACACAGAATATACATCACCTCAAAATAATTAGGAGGTTTTTGGAAAATGTCTATGGCAAAAGAACAGCCTGAAAAGAAGGAAGAGACAGAGGAGGAGCAAGTTGTCAGGAAAGAAATTTGGAAAGATTGGGGAGAGATAGAACAAAAAATCTTCACAATAACACACATGCTGGAACAGAACGGTCTCATAAAA
>JAKATM010000057.1 GCA_021818765.1 Thermoplasmata archaeon
CATGCCTATACCGGAGATTGCGTTGTCAACAATTTCTCCAAGATCCAGCTGTTCTGGAGTTTTTCCGCTGATTGAATTTTCAAGATCCTTCAGTCTCTTTGGCCCTTCCGTTGTGGCCCCTGTGGCAATTCTAATATATTCCACCTTTCCTCCTTTGGCTAATCTTGCCAGCGCAGCAACGGATGCTACTGCAAAATCTGCCTTCCGCCTGGCATATTTTTCAACAACAAAATTCTCGGTATTCTTTTCGATTTCGACCTCTGTTAACATTTCTCCATCATGGATGTCAGTCTCAAATGGCCCTTTTATAAACTCTTCGATGCTCAGGCTTCTTTCTCCGCTGCCTGATTTAAGGTGAACCTTAGCTTCCAGTGCAAATAGGGTAGGAAGATAGTCTGCAGCAGGGTCTGCCTCGCAGATGCTCCCGCCAATGGTACCTCTGTTCCTGATCTGGACATCCGCAACATTCTCTGCCGTGGAAGAGAGCATTGGAAGATTTCCCCTAACCAGTGCATTATCAAGAATTTCATGATGCCTCACCATGGCACCTATCCTCACAGTGTGCTTGTCTTCTACCTTGATCTGTTTCAATTCCGGTATGAAGCCTATGTCTATCAGGGAAGCGGGTTCGAACAACCTAAGCTTAAGTATCGGAAGAAGACTCTGTCCACCGGCTATGATTCTCGATCCCTCCATCGTAGATATTAGGTTAATGGCTTCCTTAACGGTTTTTGGTCTTACATATTCGAAGTTGGCTGGATACATTTATCTCGCCTCCCCATTGATTTTTTTAAACTCCTTGCTATCCTTAACCCAGTTCCAGATCTTCTCCGGAGTAACAGGCAATTCGGTGATCCTCACATTGAATGGCTTCAAGGCATCTTCAATGGCTCCGGCGACTGCGGCCAGTGACGTTATGGCCCCTCCCTCTCCAACTGCTTTTGTTCCGAATACGGTATTTGGTGCCGGAGATTCCATCTGTTCAATCCTCAATTCAGGCGCCTCCATGGCGGTTGGCTTCAGGTAATCTCCAAAGGTCAGGGAGAGATTTGTTTCTTGCTCGTCAAACACAAACTCTTCGTACATCGCCCCACCAATCCCGCTTACTGTTGACCCGATTGCCAGCCCTTCAACGATGCTTGGATTGATTACTTTACCTGCGTCGTGCACTATGCTGTAATCAAGTATTTTTATGCTCCAGTTTTCCGGGATTACCTCTACATAACAAACGTGCACGGAATTTGAATGCGTTAACTGCACATTGAAGTCACTCCTGACGAACGGCTTTGCTGTTGGGTTTACATATGCGGCAACGACCTTCAGACCAGGTTCCTCGTTCTTCGGGAAAGATAGAAGTCTTCCGTATGATATTTTTGCGAGTTCCTTGAAACTAAGGAGTTTTTCAGGTTTTTGAATGTTCTTGCAAACATATCCTTCCTTCAGGAATAGTGATTCCTTTGGTTCCCTTAGTACAGATGAAGCTATGCTTATTACCTTTGATTTCAGCTTCTCTGAAGCTTTCATCACCGCGCCGAGGTAAACATCGTTGAAAGCATTGGAATATGTTCCAGCATAAGTGAGGTGCCCAAGAGTGGAATCAAAGGATGCGTCAACTATTACTTCTTCAGGCTCAAGGCCGAACACGTCAGAAACCACCTGAGCTATTGTTGTGACATGCCCTGTTCCGATCTCGGGGCCGTTCATGTTTACCTTTACGACGCCGTCCTGGGCAATCTCAACAGTCGACATCTGTCCAGCTCCGTTGTAATCAGGCTGGTCTGCCTTTGAAAGGAAATAATACCCTAGGTTCGATGTACCAGGTTCGATTCCTTCTGCCAGACCTATTCCTATATACCTGCCCTCTTTCCGGAGTTTTGCCTGTTCTTCCCTCTTTGAATAATAATCTGAAAGCTTTAGCGCCCTCCTGAGGGTTTCCGGGTAATTCCCGCTCTCATAAACCTCTCCCGACGCCGTAGTGTAAGGCATTTTCTCAGTCGGTACCAGATTTTTTTGCCTTATGGCAATCTTATCAATTTGAAGCTCTTCTGCAGCAATGTCCATCATCCTTTCAAGAACAAAAGACATGAACGGCTTTCCAACTCCCCTGTCCTGAACTATTGGTGGATCATTAGTAGCTACGCTTCTGTATTCAAAGGAGAGGTTTCTGATTTCGTAGACTCCGCTCATGTTTGCAAATTTAATCAGTGAATACAGAGCTGCCACATATGGCCAGTTTCCATCAGCCTGCCAGTCACTGAGCTTGACGCCAAGGATCTTCCCGTCCTTCCTCATGGCAAACTCTGCATCCATGAATCCTCTCGGCCTGTGGAAGGCATAGAGATTTTCCATTCTGGTCTGTACCCATTTTACAGGCTTGCCACATAGTTTACTTGCCAGGCCAATAAGTGCAACGTACTGCCATATGGCAAGCTTGTTTCCGAATCCACCACCTACTGGTGGTACAATCAGCCTTATCTTGGACGATGGTATTTTTATTGTTCTCTCTACAGATTGTACAGTTCTGCCTGGTTGCTGATCACTTGCATAAACCGTGAGTTCTTCACGAGTCCTGTCAAAATACGCATTCACGTTCCAGGTTTCTAGAGGTGTGGATGCGTATCTCTGTATCTTTATGCGTTGTTTAACTATTTTGTCTGCTTCTTTGAATGCTTTTGGTACGTCGCCAAATTCAAAATGGTCATATATCAACTCATTGCTGCCGAGTTCAGGATAGATCAGGGGTGCATCTTTCTTGAGGGAGTCTTCAATGTTTGAAACGACTGGCAGTGGTTCATATTCTGCTTCTATCAGGCTGACAGCATCAGCAGCTATATATTTGCTCTTCGCGACAACGAGTGCAACAGGCTCGCCCATATATCTCACCTTATCGACAGCCAGTATGTAATGAGAGGTTGGAGACTTTGTCGCTGCCCTGGATGACATCGGATTAGTAAGTGATTTAATTTCCTTACCCGTCAAAATCAGTAAAACACCTGGAACCTGGCTTGCCTTGGATACATCGATCTTGATAATCCTGGCGTGAGCGTATGGGCTTGATAACAAAGCAGCGTAGTGTTGATCCGCAAACTCTATGTCATCTGTATAACCCCGTATACCCTTGATTATCTTGAGGTCTTCGAACCGCAGCACAGCCTTGCCGACGTTTTTCGTACCCGTAGATGACTCTGGATGGGCTATAACCTGTTCCTGGCTCTCCATTTTGCTCATAACCTGTGTAACGGAAGTTTTTATTTAAATTGTTTTGTAGAAGCGTCCAGATATATAAAAAAAACATTTTTGCGGATAGTTAATAATAATCAGAAATAAAGAAGATAGGTTACACAATGAATTAAATCATGGAGAGTTGGATCTATAGGAAGATTCACGCCTTTTGTTTTGAGCCGGAGAGATTTTCTTCAATGCTGTCAAACATTTGCTTTATTATCTTCTCAGCCTGACCTGCCATTACTCTCTGCCCGAGTGATCCAATTTTCCCGCCTACGCTAACATTTGCGGACCAATTCATAGTAGTCTTACCGGAAGTCTCAATAAGATCCATTACAGCAGTAAGATCCATTGTACCGCTTTTTCCCGAGCCGTTTCCAGTGAATTTGGCGTGCTTACCGACTTCGCTTTCAATTACCTTGAATTTTATTGTGAAATTATCCTTGATAAAGGCAACTCCAACCCGGACCACGACTGTGAATTCTTCATTTGATACCTTATCGAGTTTCTGTAGCCCCGGTATGCATAGCGAAAGTTTGTCTGGGTCCATCAAAAAGTTATAAACATCATTGGAACTTGCTGTCACCTCAAATGTACCTTTAAAATCCATTGTTTTCACATCCTGTGGTAAGCTATATATCCCATTAAAGGGAATAAAAGTTTTCCCTCTGTCAGGTAAGTAAATGGCTCCACAGGTTAAGGTGTCACAACTGTAGAGATTATTTAATATCTTGATCTGATTATATACGTTTTATTTCTTGGAGCTAGCAAGAGTCGAGGAAGAACAGGTCAAAGTATGCCTCATTTCCAGACGAACTTGCGGAGATAAGGCCTTTTGCTTACGCGGATGCATTTTGCAATGCAAAACTTCATCCTTGCAGAGTCCAGCTAAAATGGCACTTCAGTTTCGTAATTATTCTTCATTCCCTGCCATATAGGCATCACATATGAGTGGGGACTGTTATAACATGTAAGACATTGTATAGGTATGAGGCAGGTTGAAACAGAAAATGCTGTCGAGAAGACCCTTGCGTATGACACCACTATCGTGGACAGGAATATGGCAGGTACATTGCTTAAAAGAGGACACACCATAACGGAGCAGGATGTAGCAATTTTAAAGGATTCTGGCGTTTATAAAGTGTGGATCGAGGGGGAGGATAAAAATGACAATAAAGCATATGAGTGGGAAATCTCAAATTATTTATCGCGTAAAATAGCAGACAGCGAGACTATAGATGTTGTAAACAGCGAACACGGCGCAAGTTACCTCTTTTCTAAGATTCCTGGATTGGTGAGCATCAGAGTTGCTCCATTAATCCGGTTCAACCAGAACGGATCTGTTCTTCTTATTACAAAGAGAAAGTTCACAGCAGTAGGGACAGGCGAACTTGTAGGAGCAGTCGATGTTGTTCCACTGAGCCTGAAAATGGACAGGATGAAAGAAATTTACCAGTCCAGCGGCAAGAATATAATAAGTATTTTAAACTTCAAATATCATAAAATCGGGCTGATAATCACCGGTTCAGAGATTTATGAGGGGAGAAAGCAGGACCAGTATTACAACATTATTGAAGAGAAATCAGAAAAATACGGCTGGAAAATAACATACAGTATACTGGTACCAGATGATGAGGAAAAAATAGTTCTAGCTATCAGGGAAGCCAGGGAGAAAGGGGCAGAGGCTATAATCTTAACCGGCGGTATGTCTGTCGATGCCTCAGACAGGACTCCCGCAGCAGTCAGATCACTGGGGGCAGAAATTATTGCATACGGGATACCCTTAAAACCCACTACTATGTCCCTCGTGTCAAATTGGGACGGTTTGCCCATATTTGGCATATCGGCTGGTGGAATATTCTACAGAGACCTAAATGCAATTGATGTGATCTTTACTCTTATGATGGCGGGTTTGACCCCCACGAGAAGAGAAATTGCCGCGCTGGGGAATGGCGGGATCCTGGGCAATTTCAGAATATCCCTGCCTGATAGGATCAAGGCTGAATGAATATGACCCGTGAACGGAAAGCAATGTTTCAATATCCAACTATCAGAAAAGTACGCTGTGTAAATAAGAGAATTCAATTGGGCCCCCCATGTTAATCCTTTTATCACTTTTATCTATTCAACCGAAACTCAAAATGGAAAAGGGAGGTCGGTCCAGCTATAACGCGTCGAACCGAACCCCAGCACGTGGTTGTTTCTAATTAACTATATTATTTTACCTCGTCGGGTGAAACGATTTGCCATAAAGGCATTTCAATTCATCCGAATCAGTTCAATAAATTTTTGAGCTTAATCAACCTTCACCTTTGTACCTAGGGTTTCCTTCAGCCCAAATAATCCTCCAAACTGGAACACTACACCAACCAACATTGCTATGGAAATTGCAACACCAACCATCTTTATTCCACCGAGTCCGTCATATAGTACAGGGATAAGCAGAGTTGCCAGAGCTCCTGCAATTCCTCGTCCTACCATATATCCGAATCCGGTCGCAGTGGATCGCATTCTTGTTGGGAAATGTTCGCTCCACCATACGCCATACTCCCCGGAAATTCCCTGAGCCAGCGATACTATCGTGTAAGCATACAGCAATGGAAACGCAAAAAGGGCAACATAGGGAATTTTTTCCAGTATGATAACGAAAAATAGGACAACTGAAACTATGTAGACAAGACCATAGCTTATGGCAGTTATCTTTCTTCCGAATTTATCAGCAAGGATACCATTAACAATATAGAACGGAACCGCTATGGACTGCCCCACGACTAAAAGTAGCGTGTATTGAGCCGGTTTCATGCTGTAAACCACTGCCAATAAGGTTGGCATATAGCTTGAATAGGCGAAATATATGAACAGATTGGCAGAACCAATCAGCAAAACGATAAGTGTCCATCTCCTGACCTCTGGAGTGAAGATATCAACAAGTGGTGCCTTCTCTTTCTTCTTCATTTCAGGAGAACTTTCGACTTCTTTGTGATAAGCAAGCCAGTATTTAGATTCTGGAACAAAGAACATTACAACAAAAGTACTGGCGACGCCTATAATACCTGCAATCAGAAACGCATATCTCCACCCAAGGGACGCCCCATACACTGAAATGGTATATCCTGATACGATAGCACCAACTATTGATCCCACTATGAAGAATCCCTGCAAAAGCCCTCCTCCCGTAGCTCTTGTCTTAGGAGACCACACTTCAGTTATCTGAGCAAATCCAATTCCCCATTCTCCGCCAACACCCAGACCCTCGATTGCCCTGAGCAGGTATAGCTGCCAGAGTTGGGTTATTCCAGCCGTGAGGAGAGTAGCGACGCCAAATACAGCGATAGCCAATATAAGCCCGGTTCTTCTGCCGTACCTGTCAGCTATACTACCAAAAATAATTCCGCCAAAGGCTGAAAATATAAGGCTGATAGTAAGTGCTATTGCAATATCTGCAACAGATACCTTGAACTCTGCTGAAAGAGCTAGAAAAAGATAGCTTATGATCACAAGATCCATTCCATCAGCAAAGTGCCCAAAAATTATTCCCGAAAGTGTTCCCGCAGTCTCCCTGCGCGTATACGTCAAAGATTCTACCATATTATTCCTTGAAATTGTACTCATGCTTTATATATAATACTTTTCTAGGCGCGTTTATACTAGCTTTTGTGAACGGGTATACACTTACTGTTCGGAAGTACTTCCCGGTCCTATTATGCCGGGAACAACCATGTTTCAATCGGGTGAACGGCCATCCTGTGACACTTTGAATACATTTTAAAAAACATGTTAAACACTCCCTGTGTACCACAAATTAGAAGACAATGTGGATAAAATATTGTTTGAACACCTCAAATAACTGAATTACTTTTGTTGATGTTATGCCGTCTTGAATTCAAAAAAAAATGAGAATTGGTTTATCTTAATTGCCTCATCTATGCTTCCGGTCAATAGCTTTTCCATCTTCCCTTCATGGTATTTTCCAGATTTCCAAATATTTCCTTTCTCACACCCTCAGGCGCAGTGCAGGATTCTGAGAACTCACCGATTCTCTCATATGGCACGACTGCGAATATTATGCCTCTGGAGTTTGTATAGCTTGATGCTGGAACGGATTTCGGCCTAAGTGGATCCACTCCGCTTGCCCAGGCCTTCTTTATAATGCCTATCTCAGAAGGATCTGCACGAGAGCACATTGCCCACAGCACGTCGTCTATATCATATGGGTCCACGTCATCGTCGACAACGACAACCCACTTCCCCATGTAGGCTGCACTTCTTGTTTGTGAAGCCAGATATCCGGCCTCGGTAGCATGACCGGGATATGACTGCTTTATTGAGACAGCGATGAATTGTCTCCCTACTCCAAAAGGTGGAGTATAGACCCCCTTGACGTTCTGGATGCCATTTTTCACCATTTCATCATAAACGAGAGCAGATCTCCAGATACTCCTCCAGAATGCGTGATCGTTATATCCTCCCTTTGACATAGCTGCGCCAAGCATCACAGCGTTGTTTCTGTAATAGAGAGATTTTACTTCGACAAATGGCTTCTGCTTTGCATCACTTGCATAGTAGCCGGTCCATTCCCCATGGGGACCTTCCAGCCTTGTCTTCTCCGGGTATGCATATCCTTCTATCGCGATTTCACAATTTGATGGTATTGGGAGTCCTGTTACTTTTCCCTTAATGACCTTTACAGAAGCGCCCTGAATTGCTCCCTGATACTCAAGTTCTGACACTCCGGAGGGAATCTCACTTCCTGCAAGTACATAACAGAGCGGATCGGGTCCGAAGATCATTACAACCGGCATAGGCATATTTTTCTCAAAATACTTATTCATATGGACAGACCCATGTTTTCCGCGTTCCGCGTTAAGCCCAACAATGTTTTTCTCAAATAGCTGTGCTCTGTATGACCCAACATTTATCTTGCCATCGTCCGGATCCTTTGTGATCACGGCCACCCCCGTACCTATAAAACGTCCACCGTCCTTTTCGTGCCACAGTGGAGTCGGGAATTTCATCAGATCAACCTGGTCTCCTGTTTCCACATTCTGCAAAATTTCTGACTTTTCCACGTATTCCACAGGATAAGACCCGGCTTCACGCTCCCACTTATTTGGCAGGCCACGGAGATTTTCAATTGTTTCCCTGATTGAAAGATTGGGATCAAAACCGAACGTCAGGTTAAAGAGTTTTATATTTCCAACAGAATTTGTCATAACTCTGAATTTTGTTTCCTCGTAACCTTTTATCTGGTCAAAGATCAAGGCAGGACCATTGTTTTTTGCGTTAATCTGGGCTATTGCCGATAATTCGAGTTCAGGGTTGACCCCGTTAAGATGGATAAGTTCTCCAATGTCCTCAGCATTTCTGATCCAATCCCTCATATCACGCCAGTTGTTCATTTTTAACATCGCTATGATGATTGCTAAAAATTTAACCTTTTCCGATAAAATTTCTGATGCAGCTTTACACATTCAGGGATTTTAGTTTCAATTGAGATATTGAGCTATACAATGTGAAAACTCTTGATATCGGGTATCCTTTGAGAAACCTTTTATATTCACCAAATATTGAAAAAATAAGATTATTTCACGATCTCGTGATAAGCGTGGTCAACAATCTCATTTATTATTCCAAATGCGGTTTTCTGCGCGTCCATTGAACCGGGTAAGGAAAAAATAATTTTGCCTTGC
>JAKATM010000058.1 GCA_021818765.1 Thermoplasmata archaeon
ATGTTCTCATGGTCCTCGATGGTATAAGGAACGACTTCAATTCTTCATCACATGATGGCAGGAAGATTTCGCTTGCCGATCTTATCGTCCTTGCCGGGAATGCGGCAGTAGAAAAGGCTGCTGCAGATGCTGGCTTCAAGGTAGACGTACCCTTCACACTTGGAAGAATGGATGCACTTGAAAGCCAAACAGATGTAATATCATTTGCAGTGCTGGAGCCAAAGTTCGACGGTTTTCGTAATTACTCGTCACGCATGGATGGAAAGGAGGAATTCCATCTTGTAGACAAGGCATCCCTCCTCACTCTTTCCATACCTGAAATGACCGTACTTGTTGGTGGCATGAGGGCATTGGGTGCAACTTATGATAACTCAAATGTGGGCGTCCTGACAGAACACCCCGGTACCCTGACAAATGACTTCTTCGTGAACCTTCTTGACAACTTTATAAAATGGGAACCCAAGGACGAAACCCATACTGTTTTCGAAGGAATTGATACGAGAACAGGCAAGAAAAGGTGGAGAGGAAGCAGAGTTGACCTGATCTTTGGAGCTCATTCGGAACTTCGTGCAGTTGCGGAAGTGTATGCCAGCAGCGACGGAAAGAAAAAATTCGTAGAGGATTTTGTGGCATCTTGGGCAAAAGTTATGGATCTCGACAGGTTTGATCTGAAGTGAGGGGAAACTACATGCTCTTTCCGGGTGGGCATCTCTTAAGCCTTGGCATCATATCTGGCAATTTCAAGTCAGCGAGTTGAATCTTTTAATTGTCCAATCCACAAGAGCATCAAGATCCCTTGCAACATCCGGGTTAAGGGAATCCCCATGTTTCCTTACAATGTTATTTGGAAATATGCCCAGGTGCCTCAGGATCTCCTTCTTCACGGAGACAGGTTTTTCCTGCAGAAAATAAGCTAGCGGAAGGTGAAATAAAAATGCCTCGTATGCTTTGTCCTTTTTTGCCTCATGGAAAAGCTTCCATATTGAAAGCATATGTGAGGGAATTGGGGCTGACGTGATGACACCATCAATCGATCTTTCCATCTCCCAATATAAGTTCCTGCCATGAGATGCTCCATAAATGGAAAGATCTGCCTTTACCTCTCTCCGGAGAGATGCAATTTTCAATATGGTTGGCTGCTCCTCAACCTTTATTCCTCTTATATGACTGGAATCATCCACCAATCTGCGGATTATCTCTACAGAAATCAAGGAATATCCGAGAGAGGGATTGTCCAGTATTATGATTGGACCGTCCACCTTTCTATCCAGCTGCATGTAATATGCATATATTTCTTCCGGCAACATCTTTGCATTTTTTGGCGGCGGTACCAAGGCAGCGGAGACACCAATCTTAAAAGCGCCCGCAATTGCAGCTGAAGTCGCTTCAAGAGATCCCCTTCCACATCCAGCTATAACGGGCATCTCGCCTTTTACGGTGTTCATAACAGTTTTCAGGATAGAGTTTTTCTCGTCGTCGTTCAGGAATTCAACCTCAGAAACCTCTCCCAGGCATGTTATTCCATCCACGCCGCTTGTCTTGTAATAATCCACTAACTTATTGAGAACGCTATAATCGACTTCAAGGCTGTTCTTGAATGGAGTCAATAGAATAGGGAAGAGGCCATGTAACTTTTTCTGCATGGATCAGAAATGCGCGCAAGAGGATTATCTTTGTGTCTTCTTGTCATGATTCGAAATATCAGCCTATAGCGAAGCAGGAAAAAGCATTATTTCTTTTGGCAAGGAGTGGATCATGAGTCACTTGTCAATTTAACCTCATGGATCTCGGAATATCTTAATGTATCCTCAAGCTATGTTGAGCTATGTTCGAGAATGAAAATACTTTTGGGAGGCTTCAGCAGGCTGGTAAGGAGAGTGAATTTGATTCAAGTTACGAGAAGGCGCTCAAGGAGGCGGAGTCATACTTTGGGAAGGAGTATCCGAACCTTATTTCAGGCGATGTAATCGAAGAAAAGAAGATAGAGGACATCAGCCCGATAGATGGAAAAAAGATAGCTACATTCCAGCTTTCGTCGAAGGAAAGCGTGGAAAAGGCAGTCAGCATACTGCACAAGAACTATAGATCATGGTACAACCTCGGTTATGAGGAAAGAGCCAGAATTCTTCTTGAAGCATATGCGCTCATAAGGCAAAAGAGGTACCTGATATCTGCACTAGAGGCTTATGAGAATGGCAAGAACAGGTACGAGGCAATGGCGGATGTCGACGAGGCACTTGACTTCATCAGGTACTATGCATTAAACCTGATAGAAAATGAGGGCTTCGTGAGATTTACTGGAAAGGGCTACGACAACGAGGAGAGCGTCAGCATCATGAAGCCCTATGGCGTTTTCGCAGTTATAGCTCCTTTCAATTTTTATGCAATTACAGTAGGAATGATGGTTGGCCCTCTTATCACGGGAAATGCTGTGATTCTGAAGCCATCTAGCGATATACCGTTAATATCATACCTCACGGTTAAGCTGATGCATGAAGCTGGGGTTCCAAAGGAGGTACTTGCATTCGTTTCTGGAACAGGCGGTATTGTTGGAAGGACATTGGCCGAACATCCTAAGATTGGCGGCATAGTGTTCACTGGTTCCAGGGATGTTGGGATGGATATATACCATCGTGCAACACGGGATGCGCCAAAACCAGTTATTACGGAGATGGGAGGTAAGGATGCAATCATTGTAACAGCAAAAGCAAACATGCAGAAGGCAGTTGAGGGTGTTGTTAGAGCAGCCTTTGGGTATGCAGGGCAAAAATGCAGTGCCGCATCCCTCCTCTTTGTACAGGAAAGCATTTATGATGAATTTCTGGAAAAGCTGAAGGACCGCACTTCTAAAATTGTTATCGGAGATCCAAGAAAGAAGGAGGCGTTCCTAAACCCAGTTGTAAACAAGGCTGCATTCGACAAATTCAAATCCCTCCAGGAAACATTCACCAAGGAGGGTAAAATTCTCATAGGCGGAAAGACAATCGATGGCAGCGGTTACTATGTTGAGCCGACGATTGTATACGATCTGAAAGCGGACGCTTCACTTGTGAGAAATGAGCTGTTCCTGCCAGTTCTTGCAGTCAGGAAATTCAAGACGCTTCAGGATGCAGTAAATGAGGTGAACAGCTCCGAGTATGGCCTCACCGGGGGAATATTCTCCGAGGATCCTGCAGAGATCAGGTATTACTTCGATAATGCCGACGTTGGTGTTTTATACGCAAACAGGGAGAGGGGAGGCTCTACCGGCGCAAAGGTAGGATCGCAGCCTTTTGTTGGCTGGAAAGGGAGCGGAAGCACCGGCAAAGGCACCGGATCCTTCTACTATCTGGCACAATTCCTCAGGGAGCAGGCGCAGACAATTGCGCACTGATGCTTGATCTGAACGGGAGAGGATGATCACAATATGGATTATGGGTTGAAGGGGAAGAAGGCTCTGGTTTGTGGCTCCAGTGCCGGGATAGGTTTCGGAGCGGCGATGAAGCTTGCACTGGAAGGATGCCATGTGATTCTTGTATCCAGGAATGAGGAAAACCTTAGGCTGGCAAGAAACAAGATCCATGAAGTAACTGGAAGAGACGCGGAGTCCTTTGCATGCGACATTTCAAAGCCGTCTGATATAGACAAACTCTCCAAATTTATTGAATCCAGGTTTGGAGCTATTGATGTGCTGGTCAACAACGTCGGAGGCCCCGATCCAATGCCCTTCATGAACGTGACAGATGATACATGGTTCAGGTACTTCGAAACACTTTTCATGAGCGTAGTTCGCCTTGTAAGAACATTTGCCCCCAGCATGAAAGAGGGATCGTCAATCGTCAACATACTATCCAGGTCTGCCAAGGAGGCTTTGCCAAGCCTCGTGATCTCAAATTCCTTCAGGCCAGCGCTTGCCGGACTTTCAAAAACACTTTCAACCGAGCTTGCAGGTAAAGGCATACGGATAAACAATGTATGCCCTGGGCTCGTAGCAACTGATAGGCAGGTGAATCTTATCAACTATACGGCGGAGAAGGAAGGCATCAGCCCGGATATCGTGAGAAAAAGGTCTGAAGGACAGATACCGTTAGGCAGGCTTGCCTCCCCGGAAGAGATAGGATCTATGGTTGCATTTCTCTGCTCATCTGAATCATCATACATCACCGGCGGCACATTCTTCGTCGATGGCGGAGCTTCTAAATCTAACGTTTAGGAGGGTTTGAAACATCCTAGGCATTCGCCGACAGGAATAATCTTTAACAGGAATACATTTCTCAGTAGCATGGCATCTGGGGAGAGATACTTCAAGGGGCGCATTTTTGATGGGAAAAGGATAATAGAGGAGGGCTGGGTGGCCATCGGCAATGATGGCACAATAACAGAGGTCGGAGAGGGAAAATTTCCTCATTCCGGTCACGACATTATAGAGGGAAAGGATCTCACCATCCTTCCAGGGCTTATAGATGCGCATATGCACTTCTTTGGCTGCCGCTATGAGGATATAGCTGAATGGAACCTGATTTCCGGAGAGCTCGCGTCCGTAAGGAGCGTGACAGACATGAGGAACCTCATTATGGCCGGCTTTACAACCGTACGGGATCTGGGAAGCAAAACGGCTGTACATCTTGCACAGGCTGAGATAGAAGGCGACATTAAGGGCCCAAATGTAATCGCATCCGGGCATTCTCTTGCACAGACCGGCGGGAACGATGATCTTAAGTTCCTGCCGCTGGATATGGCAAAAGCCCTGTCATATTCATATTATTGCGACGGCCCATGGGAATGTACCTCCGCCGTCAGGAAGGTCATAAGGGAGGGTGCAACCGTGATAAAGGTATACGCTTCAGGTGGTTTTGCGGCAGGAAACAGGCCATTGCCAAACCTGACCGTCGAGGAGTTGAAAGCGATCGTGGAGGAAGGCCATAGATCCGGCGTGAAGGTCACAGCGCATGCCTACGGTGAAGAAGCCCTCAATAACGTTATTGATGCAGGCATAGATTCGATAGAGCATGGCATCGGCCTCACTGAGGATATCGCGGAACGCATAAGGAAGGCAGGCATCTACTATATCCCGACCATGAGCGTCTACATGGCGGAGAAGGATAATCATGGCAGGCTGGATCTTCTTCCAAGAATCAGGGGAAAAAGCAGGGTGAACCGATCCGAGATTATAAACCGGCATGTTACTAAGGAGATTGAGATAGCACGTGATTCGGGCCTGAAGATTGTAATGGGAACAGACTTCGTAGGTGCCGAGAACAGCAGGCATGGAGACAACGCAATCGAAATAGAGAGACTTTCCAAATACCTGGGACAGGAAAAGGCGCTGAACTCTTCCACTTCCCTAGCAGCCGACTGCGTCGGTCTCGATAATGCTGGAAGAATAAAGAAGGGCCACTCTGCAGATCTTGTTGTGGTGAAGGGCAATCCATTCAAGGATATTGGAAAGATAAGAAAGAACGCGGTAAAATACGTATTTCATAGATCTGCTGTATTCGACGTTGACGCCATCAACAAAGTATCCTAGGTTGCCGAGGTGACTTCAGTAAAGCATTATAGTGCGCTGGAGATGCATATCCATGGTCAAGGAAGACATATTCCGCAGTTTGAAGCGCGATGACAAGGTGTTGATAAGAAATGGCGGCGAGGGTTCAACCGACAAAGCCTTTACCTATCTTTCGGGCGCAGTCGGAGGTCTATTTGAAAATTCCTCGATTGTCGCAAGCAAAAACGGCATCAAGCTTTATGTGTATTCGCTGGAAGAGGAGACAGCCAAGGCTACGGGTCTTGATGTTGAGGTTGCCGGATCAGTGAAACAAATGAATGATAATCTGCAGAGAGATCTCAAGGGAACAAGAAAGATCGGGCTCAATTTTGATTCGATGACGGTGAATCTTTTCGAGGATACGAAGAAGCTGCTCCCCGGGGTTGAGTTCTTTGATGTCTCAAAAAACATAATGGAAGCAAGGATGATCAAATCGGATGAAGAGGTATCGAGGTTACAGGAAGCGGCGAAGATCAGCAGCGAAATCTACCTTGGAATGTTATCAAGCCTGAAGGAAGGCATGAAGGAGACAGAGGTTGCGGCTTTCATGAATTACAGGATGATGCAGGCGGGCGCCTCCGGTGTTGGTTTTGACACGATAGTATGCTTTGGCGAAAACGCAGCTGAACCGCATCATTCCCCTGGCGACAGGAAGCTGAAGAAAGGAGACTTTGTCCTTACGGATTACGGCGCTAAATACAGGGACTACACTGCTGATACCACACGCACAGCAGTATTTGGCAAGGCAACTTCAGAACAGGAAGAAATCTACTCGATCGTATATCAGGCGCAATCCGAAAGCATGCATATGATCAAACCAGGGATCAACGGGAAACTTGTCAACCAAAAGTCCTATGACGTCATCGATGCCACTAAATACAAGGGAAGGTTGATGCATGGGGTCGGCCATGGAATTGGCTTGGACGTTCATGATCACATGGCTTTTGGCCGTTCCGATTTCACAATCAGGGAAAACATGGCTGTTACTGTGGAACCTGGAATATACATACCGGGATTCGGCGGCGTGAGGATAGAGGACGACGTCCTTGTTACTGGTCATGGGTACAGAATGCTCACCGCAGCACCTCCAAAAGATCTATTGGTAGCTTGAAAATTAAAGAAAAACAATCTATAAGATCAACCTTCAGATAGGTTGACCTTTATCCGTTATTGGATGAAATGTTGCCTGTACGAGCGCAATCAAGATACTCAAATAACCATGTGTTCTGGAGGAACTTTCCTGTTTTCCACGCCCATGTCAGATGTTTCCACGATGCTTCCGTCATATAGTTTGGTCCTCTTCCTTTCAGCATAGAGCGAGGAGACAATCCTGCCTATTGCATCAGCCTTCATGATGCCGCTCCCGCTAGATCCCGTTGCCACTATAATGTTACCTTCCCTGAAGACGTAGTGCGTCTTATCTATTGTATTGTATGAGTAGTGACCTGCCCACATTGAGGAGACCTTGCAGGACGAGAACTGCGGCAGGTAAGATCGTATGACAGGAAATAGGCTGTTCTCATAGAATTCAGGTTCCGGTTTTGGATCATCCTCCTCTTCGAATGGCCTGTTGTGATCATCGGCAACGGAGATCCATACCGATGAGCTGCCAGGTTCGGGCCGCATCACAATGCCATAGCTTGGGAAAATCGTGAAAGGCATGACCTTCTGATCCGGTCTCATTGAATGTGACATCAGTGCAGATGCCGGTTCACCAGTTATCCTGAATACCTGCCTCTTTTTTCCTCGCACGTGACTATCGATGCCTGCAGAGTTAAGTAACGCAGTAGACCATATATCTGCGCAAACAATCGTTGTCTCTGCATGGAACGAGCCGTTTGATGTTTCAATGTTCCTCATCTCCATTTTCTGCCAGAGAAATGGTTCGCCCGGGTAATTCATCCTTGTATGTGGCTCAAACCTCAGGTTCTTCACCTCCGTATTATAGAAAAAGGAAACGCCCATTTTCCTGAGCTCTTTTTCGTAATAGGAGCAGATTCGATCGGGTTCTATTATGCCGCAGTTGTATCCAAGGAGAGCCCCGTCAATGTCAGAAAGGTTGAGAAGTTCCTTTTCTTCCTCCGCTGGTTTAGTTACATAGCCCATCTCCTTTAGCGATGCCTCGCCGACAATCTCTGCCCTGCCTTCGGATATGAATGTCCTGACTGCGTCCTGATCCAGCCGCTCGCTATCCATGAGGAAAAGGTAGCCGTTAAGGTGCATACCCAGATCAACCTTCAAATCTTGCTGCAAATGCTTGTAAAATGCTATGGATGAACCGGATATCTTCCTGTTTATCTGTGAAGTGAAAAGATCCCTGTATCCGGCTGCACTCTTTGCGGTGTTTCCCTGGGCAAAAGTCCTATTTTTGTCCATGATGGCGATATTCAGGTCAGGCTTCTCCTTCTTTAGATGATATCCAACGGCTAGACCAGTTATTCCTGCACCAATAATCACAATATCGAATTCTGGCACCACTGAGGATAGAATCTGTTCTTATTATCTTTCCATGTTGCACTTATGACGACTCGATTATCCACATCCATGCGACAACAGGAAAGTTACTTGGATTTCTTCTTCTGTCTTATGTATCTGGCAGTTGCCCCGTATGGAAAGAATATTGCAACAATTATAGCAAGAATAGAAAGCCCAAGGTAATCATACGAATATTTCGCAACCTCATTATATTCGGGCCACTGATTGTAAAGGCGCAGAAGGTTGAGCTTGATAAGGCCGAACCATGGAATATCGCCAAATGCCACACCAACGATCTCGGACGAATTTACCGGATAAGCTGTAATGTTAACATTTTGGTCGGCAGCGATATATGCATGCTGCGATTGCACATATAATGCGGAAGTTGCCAGGTTATGGTCACCGACGGTGATGAAGCCGTCTTCCCCCTTGAAAGAGGATATCGAAACGGTAAGGTTGCGCCCGTTGTAACTGGCATCCTCTATCCATACATACTGATCCGTTACACGCATCCACGACTGATTATGATATCCCTGCACGCACGGCGTGGATCCGTTCCATGAAAGATAGAACATCGCCCTGTGTATTATAACGAGCCCGTAAGTGCTGTGGTAGAGGATTACGTTACCATATTCACCGTATGACTTATAACCGGTATTCCTTCCAACCACGTAGGAGATAACAGGTCCAGGAGTCTGGTCCACCTTCTTTACAAAGACAATATCGCCGACGTTAAGGGTCCCCGCTTCCCATGAACTTGAATGCGTCATGCTCTCTGAGGCAACTACGCTTATTGGTGGCCACTCCTGGCTGTATGCAAGCAGACTG
>JAKATM010000059.1 GCA_021818765.1 Thermoplasmata archaeon
GCATCATATCGTTTTGAGAATTCACGAATAAATTGTTTGCATTTTTTCGAAAATAAATATGATTTGCGACAACTAAGAGTGACCTTTGAATTATAAATCGGATCTGGACCAAACCTCCATTGTCTCTTGATTTGAGTTTTTTCTGATACAGGTTTTTATCCTAAATAGGCAGTAAATGCAAAAATCCATAAATTGTAAATGTAAAAGTTTTTCCATGCCTAGTATGTTTATTACTTTCTTTTGTGGTATCCGGGGATATCCTTTGGCTCCCAAGATCCGTCCTTTTTTCTAAAATATCCCTTCTCATAATTCCTGTCGAAATCTTCCGGGCTTATAACAGTACTATCTGGAATTATTGCGCTCCAACCATGCCCGTGAAGTAGTATTTCGCCATGATCTGGGTAGTGAACAACTTCCTTAGTCCTTGGATCTGGATACGGATGTACCTCTATGTCAAGGATCCTGACTGAATTTCCCTGATCTGCAATTATCTGACTGGTAAGATCAGGTCCTGTAGGTTTTGAGATAAGATCACCCCTCTTCACTATTTTTGTTTTGTCATTCATTCTGAGAGTCGCCGATCCTTCTATTATAAGATAAAACTCGTCTATGCTTGAGTGCGAGTGTAGCCTGGCTGACACATGTCCCGGTCCTAAAAACTCTACTGTAGCAAATACCCTGCTCGGCCCAAGTAAGGGCATCAGGTTTCTAAAACTAAATCCTTCACCACTTAGTTGTGTTGCTTTTTCTGATTCGTCAAGGTTTTCATCATAAACGTTTGTTAATGGAAAAGTCCAGCTGTTTTCTGTAGATCCATCTCCATTTTCAACAATAACCTCGTCAAACCACATTGAAAGTATTCTTGTAATAAATTGCAATGCTGAAATCTCAAGATCAGGTATCTTGAATGATATCTCGGATTTATTGTTGACCATCATGAAACCGGATCTGGAACCAAGAGTAACCCATAGCCAGTTTGTGAATGGATAGAGCAGGTCACTGTAATGAGGATGTTTTCCGTCGCTACCGGGAAAGAAAAGGTTCCAAGCAAGATCTAGGCGAATTTGGTCTTTTCCCTTGTCATTTTTTGTCAATATTGCTTTCATAATAAATGCATAATGAAGCTACTATTAAGCATATTCAATTTTTATAAATTGCCATTATTATTCTAATATTTGCCTCTGATTCTTGAGAGTGAATTAGCTTTGCATAGATACTTGCATTGAACCAGAAACCATTGTTGCAGTTTGGCGGAACACATGTTTCCTGTGCAATATACTTTAAGTAATTCTATCCAAAATGAATCCCATTTTCCTATTATAAGAACTAATAAGCTGGAAGGCAAATGAAACCGTGGACTACCAAAAGAAGAGCAGGCCTGTCGGGATTCGAACCCGAATCCTGGGCTCCGGAGGCCCAGATGATAATCCATTACACTACAGGCCCTGGGACCATTTTATTCTGAATGCCTGTGGATTAGATATTACATTCGTTTTATTTCATCCGTTTTTACGCAAGTAATGATCCAATAATTCTTTTATATTGTCTATCGATTGAACTAAGTGGATTTCTACACGGAGATTGAGAAAGAAATCAAGTCTGGAAAGATCAAGACAAAGTCCCAGTTTGAGTCGGTCAAATTCAGGATTGCAAAGGATCTCAGGATGGAATGGATCCCGGGTGACACAGAGATTCTCAATTCTTCAACATACAGCGAAGGCGAGAAGGAACTTCTCAGGATAAAGAAGACAAGAACCGTTTCAGGTGTTGCCGTAGTCGCTGCGATGACCTCTCCGGAAAGCTGTCCGCACGGTAAATGCATTTATTGTCCTGGCGGCGTAGAGAACAATTCACCACAGGCATATACGGGATTTGAACCTGCTGCCCTGAGAGGTAGGAACCACGCATACAATCCTTATGAAATTGTCTTTAACAGACTGAAGCAGCTTGAAACAATAGGCCACGATACATCAAAAGTTGATCTAATAATAATGGGCGGCACTTTCACTGCGAGAACAAAAGAATACCAGACGGATTATATAAAAGGCTGCCTGGATGGCATGAATGGTTCCGTAAGTCAGGATCTCGAAGCGAGCATAACTGAAAACGAGAGATCAACAAGAAGATGCATAGGCTTGACTGTTGAGACAAAACCAGACTGGTTCATGCAGAAAGATATAGATCTTGCCTTATCTTATGGCACCACCAAGGTAGAGCTGGGCGTACAAAACCTGAAAGAGTCGGTTCTCAGGATGAATAACCGCGGACATGGGTTACGTGAGATAGCAAAGTCCACATGGTTGTCTAAGGATGCCGCTCTCAAAGTGGTATACCATTTGATGCCGGGAATGTACGGGTCTTCTATTGAAGATGATAAGAAGAGCTTTGAACGTATGATATCATGCGAGGCCTACAAACCCGACATGCTCAAGATTTACCCAACTCTTGTTGTAAAGGGAACCTCACTATACAGGCTCTGGAAGAACGGAAAATATATACCGATGGATACGGAGGAGGCAGTGGATCTCATTGCATATTATCTATCGATCATACCGCCATGGATTCGTATTCAGCGGATGCAAAGGGATATTCCCGTGCAGTTCATTGAAGCCGGGGTCAAGAGAAGCGACATCCGCAACCTTATCGAGGAGAGATTATCTCAGATGGGAAAGAAGAGTGGCGAGATAAGGCAGAGGGAGGTCGGTCACATGAAGAGCGATTCCGGGCATTTGAGCCTGAAGAGGATAGATTATAAGGCTAGCATGGGAAAGGAGATTTTTCTCTCGTATGAGACGCCTGATGAAAAAATTGCAGGCTTCATTCGGCTACGTAAGCCGTCGTCAGCTGCCATCAGGAAGGAATGCATTGGAGCCGGCCTGATAAGAGAGATAAAGGTCTTTGGTGATGTCGTTCCACTTGGAAACTCTCCCGGAGAAGCATGGCAGCATAAGGGACTTGGCAGAATGCTTATGTCTGAAGCTGAAGCAATCACGAAGGATGAGTTTTCCATGGATAGGATCATTGTTATAAGCGGTATCGGCGTTAGAGAGTACTTCCGAAAGCTGGGGTATTCGAATGTCGGACCATATATGGGTAGAAGAATATAGGTGAAATGCGGAATGCAGGAGTCATGATTCAGGTTGTTTGACAACAGCATTGAATGTGTTGAGATACGAAATTCCACGATAGTTTCAAGGAATAACATGCAGTCAATGTTAAGTGCTGGCATCGAAGAACTGTTTGTTGTGGATCTGGATGCAATCTTCAGGAATAAGTTCAATTTCAGGGTTTACCAGGACATTTCGAAGTTCTTTGAGATAACAGTCATGTCACTCCCTCTCAGAATAGAGGATATTATGGACTCTTTTGTGTCGGGCGCATCCGAAATTGTTATACCCGGCAGGATTGATCCAAAATTACTGCAGGACTATGTGAGAACGTCGGATAACCTTGTAATGTACTACCAGAATCCCCTGGTAGCGAAAGCGTTCTATGCTCTCGGAGGAAGATCGTTTTTCACTGATAGGGAACTGGACTTTTCAGGTATTAAGGTTTATTCTTACTCAAAGATCCTGGACAAGAAGGGTTACATAAGACTGATGAATTTTCCACGCGAGGAACTTGAGGGTATCCTCGTATGATCATCTGTAGTCGCTCCGATCTGTCCCTGTGCATTCTAAACAATATATAAGCGGACAGGATTAAGGTTGCGTGCCTAAAGGTTCACTCATTTCTGATATTGGATCCATGCAACTTGAATCTCCGTTAATTCTTGCTTCAGGCATTCTCGATGAAAACGGATATACCATGCGAAGAATACTAGAGGAAGGAGCCGCTGCCGTCATTACAAAGTCAATTGGCAGCACAGAAAGAACAGGTTTCACACCCCCTGTGGTTGTTGATCTTGGTGAAAACCTCCTTAACGCAATTGGGCTTTCTAATCCAGGAATCGAACATTTCAAAGAAGAAATATCCATTGCAAAAGGTATCGGAAAACCCGTCATTGGAAGCATATTTGGGGCCACTGCAGAAGAGTTTTCCTATCTTGCGTCGAGGATGCAGTCGTTCGGTGCGGATGCTGTAGAGCTGAATCTCTCATGTCCGCATGTAAAAGGTTTTGGATCCGAGGTTGGTTCCGATCCTTCGCTCGTCGAGGAAATAGTCAACGAGGTCAAGGCAAAAGTAAATGTGCCAGTTTTTGCAAAGCTTACCCCGAACGTTACAGATATTGTTTTGATTGCAAAAGCCGCCGAAAAAGCTGACGCAGTTGTTCTGATAAATACGGTGAAGGCAATGCATATCGACATATACGCAAGAATGCCTACACTCTCAAATGCCTATGGCGGGCTTTCAGGACCCGCAATAAAGCCTATAGGTGTCAGGGCAGTTTACGATGTCTATAAGGAAACAGAAATGGACATTATCGGCTGTGGCGGCATATCAGGATTTGAGGATGTTCTGGAATATATGTTGGCAGGTGCCAGGGCGGTAGAAATAGGAACTGTACTCAAGACACATGGACGGGCGATATTTGACGACATAAAGAGAGATACCATTCGCTTCCTGGAATCAGAGGGTATTGAGAATATCAAGGAAATAATAGGTGCGGCGGTGAAAAGATGATCCATGCGGAAATAATAAGAAAAGAAAAACTTAGTCCAACGGTATCTACGTTATACTTCCAGTGGAATGCAGACGTCAAGCCCGGTCAGTTTGTCATGGTGTGGGCTCCTGGAACAGGTGAGATACCCATGTCGCTTTCTCATATAGGAAGAGAGAAAGCCTTCACGATTAAGAACTATGGACCATCATCTGACAAGCTCATTAAATTGGAGCCTGGGCAGAAGATATTCTTCCGGGGACCATATGGGAGGCCTTTCTCAACAGTCAAGGGGAAAACGCTCCTGATAGGGGGAGGTTCCGGCATGGCTTCTCTGCATCCGCTGATTAGCAGGAATGCCTTCGGCCTGATAGCTGCAAGAACACGTGAAGAGATTCTCTTTATGGATGAATTTGAGGATGGAAAAGTAAGGGTTACCACGGATGACGGTTCGTTCGGAGTAAAGGGGAATGTACTTGCAGGGTTGAAGGATCTTGATATTTACTCCTTCGACATGATATACGCATGCGGGCCAGAAATTATGTTGTATAATCTGTACAAGCACCTGAAGGATAAGAAGGTGGATGCCGAGCTTTCTCTTGAGAGGCTTATGAAATGTGGCGTAGGTGTTTGTGACTCCTGTTCTATCAACGGATTTCAGCTCTGCCGTGACGGTCCGACTTTTACTATGGAACAGCTCAGGTACATGAATGAGTTTGGTGCCGAAAAATTGACGTTTTCAGGCACGCGAGTAAGCCTGCATTAAAGCTCAGATATGAGTCTAGTGGTCTCACCGCATGCCTTTTCAATATCCTTATATTTGAGACGTATGGGCTCCTTCAAAGATTCCGGAACGTCTTTTATATCGAGCAATGAGATAAGATGCTGTAGTTCCTTGTCCAGCAATATTGTCAACGATCTGAGTGCTTCCTGCTTTTCAGGAGATACTTCCTTCCTCCTTGATCCAATGAAACACTCGAAATGTACGGATCCCCTTTTTGTAAATGTAAACTTCTCCCCCGTCTTAACTGTCCTTCCACAATCGTAGCATTTGAATTCTGCCATTCCTGTGCATGACTGCATGAAATTTAAAACTCATGTCTCTTCGTTCGATATGAAAAGAAGAACTCATTTAGACAATGATCAAGTTTAAGCACGCGGAAAGAATCTGAAACAAATGGTTTCGGATGGCGCACTGAGCAGCAGGTGCATGTTTAACGAAAATGGCAAGTGCCATTTCCATGCATCGTATGAAACATCATGCAGCTTATGCTTTAATTTCTCTGAACCTGGATCATCAAAGAAGCCTGTTACTGGGCTGCTCAGCTACATTAATGATCTCGGGCTTGTAGGCTCAATATTTCCATCCGGAAATACCTCGCAGACCACGCTAAAACAGGACTAATCGTTGTTTCGGTCCGATTTTTTAACAACAGACTTCTCCATGTCGAGAAGGTATTTCTTCCTCTCAATTCCCATTCCATATCCTCCAAGACCGCCATCCTTCCTTATTACCCTGTGACACGGCACGATGAGCGGCACAGGATTAGCGCCACACGCGTTTGCTACTGCCCTATAAGCCCTAGGCATGCCGATTTCCTCTGCTATTCCATTGTATGACATGGTTTCCCCGTAAGGTATCCTGCTTATTGCTGCCCAGACACTCTTCTGGAACTCTGTACCATGAACATCTACTGGAAGGTTTAGCTTCTTGCCCTCCAGATATTCAAGAATTGCGTTCATGCTATCCCTGACCTTGTCCGATTTCAGCAATGTAGCCTTGGCGAATTCTGAAGAAAGCTGTTTAACGAGTTGGTCCGGTGAATCTGCCATGCTGACACTACATATTCCTTTGTCTGTCTCCGCAACCAGAATGAAGCCCAGTCTGCTTTCTGATATCATGTATCTTATCTGTATCCCCTTACCGTGATTTCTGTATTCAGAGGGTGTCATGCCTAACTTGGATGCAGAATCCCTGTAAAGCCAGTTCTGGGAGTTGTAGCCTGAATTATATATTGCCCGGGTTACCGGCTCTCCCTTTCTTATGTCATCCTTCAGGTGCATTATCCTGCATTCCTCGGCATACTTCCTTGGAGATATTCCAAGCACATCCATGAACGCTCTCTGTATAGTGAATTTGTTAACTTCAAATCTCTCTTCAAGGGCTTTGAGCGAGAGATTGCTTGAGCTATTTTCCTTAATGTATGTCGATACAATATCTACGAGACTGTTCTTTTTGTTCTGGTTTAAATGCATTTTTTGATTCTTGTCGATTCTTGTCTTCATTCTCACTTAACGTCAAGAATAATCCGCTAAAAGATGTTTTGTCGATTTCTTGCTGGTTTTTGTAAAGAAGCGTTGTTGAAATATACCAGAAAACGATGCATTGTCGGGCTTGTGAGGTAGCCTGGATATCCTGTTGGCCTTCGGAGCCTATTACCCGGGTTCAAATCCCGGCAAGCCCGTTCTAAGCATTTAGCGTGTTTAGTTGAAATACCACCAATCGTATTTAGTGCAGGTTAAATACATGGTCGGGGAGAAGCAGCATGTCACCAGAAAACAAGGAAGTTGCGTGGGATGTAATGGATATAACAATCCACGGAACGATTACTGCGCCGACAGAAATTAAACCGCATTCAGCTATAGTTTTCGTAGCAGGGAGTGGCCCAACTGATAGAAATTGGTGTTCACCACTGTTGCCAGGTTCAAACGGGACTGCGGAATTATTAGCTAAAGAGCTTGCTAAGCTTGGTTACTTGACCCTGAGATATGACAAAATGGCATCCGGTCCTTTAGCAATGGAAAATCTCCCTAAATTCCTGGGGAAAGCGAGCATGCAATCTCACATGGAAGAGTTGAAGGGTGCCGTTGATGCTGTTTTGAATGAACTTGGAAATAATTGCAGGATTTACGCGCTGACAAATAGTGAAGGGGCCATACACGCCGTGAATTACCAGGCTGTGGAACGAGGCAAGCAGTTTGATGGGATGATCTTGACAGGAGCGCCTGGAAGATCTGTCAGCGATATGGCAAGGAGCCAGCTGTTAAATCAGTTAAAAGCACTACCAAACGCGGCAGAAGTTCTGGAATACTATGACATCTCAATTAATGCTTTTCTCGCTGGAAAAACGATTAGGCACAATTCCTCGATGCCTCAAGGGGTGGAGATGTTACTAATGTCTCTGGAGAATCCTGCGAATCTTCCTTTTTCAAGGGAACTTTGGGAGTACAGGCTATCGGACAATATCGCAAAGTTAACGGTTCCAGTATTGGTGTTGATTGGCAAAAAAGATATCCAATCGGACTGGCGGGTTGATGGTGGAGCACTGGAAGAAGCAGCGAAGGCATCTCCGATTGTTTCTTTTGTCTATCCAGAAAATGCCAATCATGTGCTGAAGCATGAAGCCCTTCCTCTCGAAAAGCTAAGTGCCGATTATGTGGGTTCTCACTATAACTCCTCGGATGCAAAGCTAGATTTGGAGACTTTCGCCGAAATATTAAATTGGCTCAGGGCAAACGACATGTGAGTAGTTGATTAAATCTGCTATTTTTACATCGCTATTCAGTTGGCCACTTTCCTAGTGATCTGAGTGCCCCCTTTTCGTAAACAGTGGATGCGGAAAAATAAATAATGCTCCATATCTTGTAGATGACATGAGATGGAGAAGGACAATACCTCCAATTATTGGCGTAATTATTGTAGTTCTTATTGTGATTATTGGTAGTATTACACCACTTGTTAGCATACTTAATCCTTCTAAAGGCGTTATACAGAATTCAAAAAACCTTGTAATCTCTAATCAAACATATAATCTCCCGGGGCTGCAAAATACGGTCAATGTAGTCCAGGACTCCAACGGAGTATATCACATATATGCGCAGTCCGCTTCTGATCTTTATTATTCTCTAGGCTTTATACAGGCAAAGAACCGCCTTTTCCAGATCGAAGTCTTTGGACTTGAGGGGATGGGGCAGATGAGCACCTTCTTTGGGCAAAGTTACCAGAACTATGACAAATTCCAGACAATGACAGGTGCGCCCATAACAGCAGAGATGGACTGGTCTACAGTATTCAACAACCGATCAACCAATAGTACGGATGCCACTACCTCTACTGCCCTTCTCTCATATGCAGACGGCGTAAACGCGTATATAAATTACTCTGAGGCGCATAATACGCTTCCTC
>JAKATM010000060.1 GCA_021818765.1 Thermoplasmata archaeon
TTAAGCTAATGTTTTCCTACTTTACTTACAAGAAAGCCAAAAACATAACCTATAAAGTAGAACTTTGCCAAGACCTAGATTCAACTCACCATTAAGTTAACAGATAATGTTGGATGCATGTCAAAACATACATTTTGTCATGTCGTGCAATCTCCTGCTGAAGTCCGTTTATATACCCAATTGTTTCGTTAAGTGGAGATCTCCATCGTCTATTTTCAAAAACCTATTTAAAGAACTAAATATTGTCATGTTATGAGTTTGCAGCTGCCAAAGAACATGATGGTCCAGTCTTCAGGGAGATCCCTTTCGATAGATTTCTTTTCTGATGATGAAGTTCAGAAGATCTTTCATGAGATCTCCGATAAGATAAGCAGTGACAGAAGGAGAACCGGCAAACATAAAAGGTATTTTCTCCTGGTTGAATTTCTCTACAGAACCGGAGGGAGGATAGATGAGATTCTCAAGATCAGGCCATCGGACGTCAATCTGGCCACAAATTCAATCCGGCTGAAAACACTCAAGCAGGGGAAGGACAGGAATGGCATCCAGAGGGAAAAATACAGGGTCATACCGCTTCACGTGGATCTGAGGGATGCTTATATGCAATATCTCCTGGACATGAACATTTCGACCAAATCCGAGGACCCACTATTTCCAATGTCAAGGCAGGTCATAGATCTTTATTTCAAGAAAATGCAGGACAAGCTTGGATTCAAAATCCATGCGCACAAGTTCAGGCACACCTTTGCGGTGAAGGCCATAATGGACAACGTCCCGCTGAATGTCCTGCAGCAGTGGTTGGGACATTCCTCAATTCTCACAACGAGTATCTATACCCAGATCACGGGGATGGATACTTCGCAGTTTATGGAGAGAATAAGGTGACATTTGTTCATGGATAACAAAACTATAGGATTCTGCAAGAAGAGCATGGTTTGGGGAATCCGAAGTTAAGAGCAATTGAAACGAAAATAATATTTAATGATATGCTGTGCTTGTTTAAGCGCGAGGATATGTGATAGAAATTGGAAAATAATGGTCCAGATGGGTTCAAGGAGCGCCTAGATAGGTATCTTAAAGACGTAAATTCCGCTAATTCAGAAGCGGCCCGATCCTATTATTTCCTCGAATTTATAAGAAACTTGTTTGGTGGCATAAACGCTGACTATCTCGAAAGGTTGCATCCAGAAATGGAAAAGTACCTGGTTAAAAGGGGAGAAACGCTGCTCATAAGGGGCCGTATAGATGCTTTGCTTGGAAACCTTATAATAGAGTTCAAGGTCGAATTGAATGAAAGGAGAATTGAGACAGCAGAGTCTGAGATAAGGAAGTACGCTTCAATTTTATGGTCAAGGGAGGGCGAAAGCCGGATCCCATACATGACCATGATCACGGATGGGGTAAAGTTCCTGATCTATAGGCCAAGGGCACCAGTAATTGCCGAAACCATTGAACCGGTTGAGGTTATCCTCGATCCGGTAGATCGAATAGATCTTGGTGTGGCTGCTTCACGACAAGCATTTTTATGGCTTGACCGGTACATGCTTTCCAAGAGTTTGCAACCTGTCTCTTCACAGGCGTTTTCCAAGGAATTTAGTGTCAACGGGTCTGCCTTCAGAGACTCCAGCACATTCCTTCTTGAGGGATGGCGGGAGAGCCACGAACAAATACTGTACGAACAATGGGCAAGTTTCCTGAGAATTGTTTATGGATCATGGGTGGAGAGTGAGGGACTTTTCATCAGACATACATATCTCGCAACCCTGGCAAAACTTCTTTCATACTCTGTCCTTTCTGGCGGGGCACTTCCAGTCTCCCCTGACCAGATCTCTGAGATTCTTGAAGGAAAGATCTTCGAAAAATGGAATGTCCAGAACTTCCTGGAGGAGGACTTCTTCTCCTGGGTTGGAAGGTCCGAATCCGGGATAAAGGCTTCGATCCTTCTACTTGAGCGCCTTTCAGCTTACGATTTGGGAACCATAGACGAGGATGTATTAAAAGCGCTGTACCAGGATCTGGTAGACCCCAGTGCAAGACACGATCTGGGGGAGTATTATACCCCGGACTGGCTTGCCGAACTTATGATTGAGAACGGAATGAAAGACAATGCCTCAATTTCTGTTCTTGACCCTTCATGTGGTTCCGGGACATTCCTCGCATCTGCTATTCGGTGGAAGAAGAAGTTGCTGAATGGAAAAAACCCCAATGAGAAATTGGGGATCATCATGAAGACAGTCAGCGGCATAGACGTGCATCCTCTTGCGGTGATCATTGCCAGGACCAATTTCCTGACATCGCTTGGTACCGATCTGCTTTCAACAAGGAGCGGTTCTATATCTATACCGATATACCTTGCGGATACCATTAGGCCACCCCAGGTAGATTCCGAGCTCTACGAACATGTTGGATCATACAGACTGCAGGCAGACGGTGAGATACTCAGGATACCAAGCGAGATAAGTTCCGATCCAGAACTCAACGACAATGTTGTAGAAGGGATCAAGGAATATTCTAGGACGCTTGCAGAAGGTGTCAAGTCTGACCCAGTGACATTTAGAAACCTTATGGAAAGGAAGTTGGGGGATAGAAAAATCGAAGAGGGCAAGCTGAACCTTCTCCTTGAGACGTCCGAAATGATGGCAAAATTGATCCAAAACAAGAGAGACACCATATGGCCCTTTATCCTCAAGAATCTTTACAAGCCGCTATTCCTTCAGAGCAGGAAATTCGATCTAATAGTTGGAAATCCGCCGTGGCTCTCGTACAGATATATTAAAAATGTGGAATATCAGAAATTCATTAAGGAATCAATATTGAATGTTCATAGGCTGCTTCCGCAAAAGAAGGCCGAGCTAATGACACAGATGGAGCTGGCAACACTTTTCTTTGCACGGGTTTCAGAGCTCTACCTTTCTAAGAAAGGAAAAATCTCATTTGTGATGCCAAGGAGCGTTTTTGTTAGCGACCAGCACGATGTATTTAGGAAATGTAATTTTGTGCCGGAAATGAAAATACTTGAAATTATTGACCTTGAGGGTGTTAAACCACTGTTTAAGGTACCTTCCTGCGTCATAACAGCTACAAAGGGGTCTAATAAATATCCTGTAAGAACAAGAACGTTTGAAGGAATTCTTAGGGAAAAAAATTCCAAGCTGCCAGAGGCAATGAAATTACTGAAGCATAAGAACGGAAGATACCAGTATTACGAGATTGGTCAGAGATCCTTTCTTCATAATGTAAAGTACGACAGGATCTTGAAATCCATGGCTGGTGGAAAACGCAGTTATTATTATGACAAATTTACGCAAGGTGCCACAATCGTTCCCAGATTCCTCTGGTTTGTTGAACCTGTAGTTCATCCGAAGCTTGGTCTGGACCCTACTGCCCCCATGCTGAGTTCTTCGCAAAGATCAATGGAACTGGCAAAAGATGATTACAAAGGCCTCAGGGCCGAGGGGAATGTTGAATCGGGATACCTTTACAACGTTGTTACTGGGTCGGAACTCTTGCCATTCTGCGTCACTGAACTCCCAGTTGCAGTACTTCCAATAGAACCTGAAGGTTCTAATTACAGAATAATTCAGTCTCAGGAAGCAAAGGAGAGGGGTGACAGGGGGCTTGCTGCATGGTTATCAAATGCAGAGAAGATATGGGATAGCAAGCGTGGAGAGAAAGCAGGTAACATGAGTATATACTCTCGGCTCAACTACCATAATACCTTAACGGATCAAAATCCAAGGTCCAAATATAGGGTATTGTACAACACCTCGGGAACCTACCTTGTTTCGAGTGTTGTGAGAAACCAGAATGAAAAGTTGAAGGTAGACTCGACTGAAATCTATCTGTCAGGCGTTATAGCTGATGCCAAGACGTACAGGTATGATACGGATGATCTTCAGGAGGCTATCTTCCTTTCTACATTCCTTAATTCCCGCGTTATCGATGAACTCATAAAGCCAATGCAGAGCAGGGGGCAGTACGGAGAACGTGATATTCACAAGAAGGTGCTTGAGCTGCCTATTCCAAAGTTTGATCCCAACAATGATCTGCACAGAAAACTTATTGAGATTGGAGAAGTGGCACGTGAAAAATCTGAAAAGTTAATCGCTGGAATGGAAAATAACAAAGTTTCTGTTGGGAAGCTTCGCAATATGGTGAAAAACGAGATTACAGAAGAATTATCTGTCATTGACCATATTGTGAATGAGATAATGGAAGGTAATGCTTCCATTACAGGAAAACTAGATGAGAGTTAGGTTAGTGGTACGAAGACACAACGTCCTATATGGTCCCCATTTTCTTTGGTCTCAATTCCATTGCGTGTTCAAACATATTAGGTTAGAGGAGTTTTTATGCCGCGAACGCTTCTACAAATCCCAATAACCTTCTTACTTGAGCAATCATTTCGAGCTGTTACGCTATCTACAATAGCGGAACAAAGTATATTTCTTGTTAATGAATTTAATAATGATTATTTTTCTCATCCAAAAGTTTTCTAAAACTTGTCCAAGTAAACTCTCCAACATAGCCATTTTTTGGCATAATCTGGAATCTTATATTCTGTAGGAAGACCCTGAAGCAAGTATGACACGGGTTTTATTTTTTCGTTCCGCATATTTTTACAGCTTACGGTTAGAATAAAAAACCTGACATATCCTTCGTTTTCTATTAAAAATGCTGGTATCTGGGTGTTAAATGGTGAGAATAAAAACCATGTCCTGAAAGACTCCTTCGGCATCGTGTATGGGGTTTCAATAGTTTGGTTTGGAGCAAGAAAGTCTTTAGTTGCTTTTCTGGGTTTAAGTTTATCAATTGCAATTAGATCGTCAGGATTCATATAACCTCTGTCATCTAAGCCTTCTTGTAAGCCGTATTCGGTCAATACAAGCTCAATATCTTTTGCTATTCCCGGTCCAAGATTTTCTAAGTAAACATAAGGAGTGCACATATTTCCATTTGAAAATACTTGATCTGGAGGCTGACCTGTAATGCTACCAATCCTGAGATTGGGGTATATACTCAATCCAGCGAGCGCACGAGTTTCCCTTATGGAAAATATACTAACGATTGCGGATATGAGAGTTCCAATAGCCACCATTAAGGTTGCGGTTGCAGTTGTTATCGGTATACGTAGTAGAGAAAACAGTGCAATTACAACAATTACTACCAGAACGAGATATACAATCATTAATATATTTTTCATTTCTCAACTCACTTAATCTACGCGTTGTTTATCGATACGTCTATCACCCGTATCTTTTCTCCGTTATTTGCAAGTTGCATTGTATCATAGAATTTTACTCCTGATATCCCCCAATGTTTGTATCCCTGCACTTCCTCCATCCTGAGGTTTTGTCTCTTCTATCATTCCCTTCATTAACGACATTGAATTTTATAATGGGCTTATGAAAGGAATTGTGAAGTGCGCTGGAATCGTTAAGAAATCTGCTGACATGAAAGAGGCAAATGAGCAGATCGACGATCTGCTAAAAAAAATCCAGAAAAAAATTGAGGTCATGGTGGAGGAAAGTTTAGAATAAAACATGATGTGGAGGATTGTTCCTAAATATTTTAGGGGTGTATTGCATACAATAATGTAGAGATAAAAAAGAGAATAAAGATGTTGAACGTTGAATATAACCGTGATAAGTATCGGGAAGCTGCCCTGAAAGCCTGGAGCACGATACGCAGGAATAAGATTGAGAAACTCAAGGCTGTCAATGAGACCTTCGACGACTACATATTCGACGTAGACTCGAGGAAGATCGCCTACGGAACGTACAGGATAAACCCGCCGCTGATCAAGAAATCGAAGCTCACCTGGGTGGAGAAAGGAGGAGTTGGAAAGGAATTGTCCGACGGCTGGTCTCTGAACTATGCGGTAGGCTGCACACATGCCTGCAGGTTCTGCTATGTCGACAGCATTCACAAGAGGTATGGTGAAAGGAGAGCAGGGCCATTAGTTAATAGAGCTTGGGGCAATTACCTTTACCTGCCATCAAACATGGACGAAGCGATTGAAAAGACAAAATGGGAAAAGTGGAATGGGATCGAGGCAATGATGTCCTCGACGCATGATCCGTATCTTCCGACCCTAGCTGCTACAACCAGGAAGATACTTGAAGCTGCATTACCAGCTGGAGTAAAGTTGTGTATCCAAACCCGATCTCCATTGGTCTCTAATGATCTTGATTACCTGGCTGAATTCAAGGACCAGGTTAGGATCCAGGTTTCAGTTGCTACCTTGAACAGAGATCTTGCAAGAATTATTGAGCCAAGGGTAGCACCGCCGGAAGCGAGACTGAACATAATCCGGGAAGCTAAGGATTATGGCCTGAACACCGGTATAATTGTTGCTCCCATAATGCCTGCACTCAAGATCAGGCCGTCGCCTTCTGAAGATTTTGAGGAAATTGCTATTCGACTTGCTGAGTTACAACCGGACAAGATCTATGGGGAATGTTTGCATGCTCGGGGTTCAAACATGAGCGAGCTCGAGGCAATGCTGGATGAAAAAATAGATCTTGGCAACTTCGATTCTGTGATGGAAGCAAGGTTTCATAAAACATTAAAGAAGTACAATTTGAATGGCAGATGGTGGAAAGAGCATAGATCCAATTAGAACAGGGAGTCTTGAACTGACTTTGCCTGTTGGAGAAGCGTTAGTGCGAATCTCCCGTCAGCCGAATTGATTATTTTACCAAACTCAGACATAGACTTCACCCATGAACTGTCACTTCGTGTTCTCCGGACTCTCAATATGAGAGAATATTCGGTTTTGTCGCTCCTTATTTCCACCTGATCTCCATAAGGTTTTCCAAACAGATCCTCGAACATTTTCAGTATTGCATCTGTTGGATCTTTGCCGGGTTCATAGGTTGGAATCAGCGACTTCATCCTCCTAATATCATTATCATTGAAACGAGCCATTATCCTGCCGTTCAAGCGATATACGCCCCATGTAAAATTCATTATGATGTCAACATGGCGAGTCTTGTCCATAAGGTACTTCAACTCAGCAAACGCTGGTTCCATTCCCTCAGGGTCAACGAAGAAAAGCACTATAGTTTTGTCAGTTATCATTTCGTCCACTATTTCCCTGATTAGAACATTTACGTCTCCACGCTTAACAATGGCTCTTCCCGGAGAGAGCACTTTGAGTCGACCCTCTAGCAATCTTGCTTTTGCAGCATCAATTTCGACTGCCACTACTTTGTCAAATTTTGTATTCCGTGCTGCGAGAACAGTGGAACCGAGGACACTATAATTAGTCCCAGATATCTTTACCAGACCGCTGCCGCCAAAAGCATCTAGAAAAATGACCCTGTCGAACATGCCCCCCTGTTTCCATTTGTTGGCGATAGTTGAGAAGTAACCAATGTAGTAATTCAGATAGCAGAGCTTTAGCAATGTGTGAGGCCCATACTCATTGTCCGATTGATTTGGGCCCAGGCCTGAACTGTTCAGAGCATTCATCACGTTCTTGCCAGGTTCATCAGCAATGAATTGAATCTGCCTGAAAATCTTATCCCTGTCGGACCTCTTCTCTTTTTGAGGGGTTATGTTCTCATCTCCTAACTTCCTCATATACATTGCGCGCTTTCAATTTATTCCCAAATACGTATTCCAGGGATACCTCTCAAGACCAAATCTCTCTAACATTTCTTTTTCGCGACGTGCTGCTTCCTTCTCAGTTTCGACCGGAAAATAGCGAAAATATAGTACATAACCATATTTCCAATATTTCCTGAGATATCGCTCAAGGTGAGATCCGGTTTGAGCGTATTTATACATTCTTCTGCTTAGATTATCTGTTTTTCCCACATATGTAACAGTTATGGAGTGTTTCCATTTACCTCTGACTCCCAATTCATAACATGCAGAGCCTCCATATTTTAATGATTCTGGGTGCCACTCGTTCTTTGTAGCAAGCTCTTTCCACGATGTCCATCCCATTTATTCGCCTCTTATCAAAATCCCCTTAATCTCTGCAGCTTCATTCCCACTCCACCGTAACCTTCACTTTCTTAGGCTCCTTGGAACCGAACACCGACTTCTGCACGTACAGTGTGCCTATCACAGGAGGTCCTGAAGATTTCTCTTGGAACCTGTAAGTGTTCTTCGTTGCCCGCTCGAATTCAAACTCTATCTCTTTCTTTTCCATGTTTTCTCACCCTTCAAAATCTTCTCAATCTCCGTGATTCCACATTTCCTTTCCTCATCTGGTTGAAACACGTTCACACCCAATCCCACACGCTCCTGTCATACGATCTGACGGCAACCAGCCTGAACTTTGCGTCAGGATGCCTTTCCGATGCACTGTACAGGACCGAGAGCTGGTCATCCATCATGGATAACGGTATGAACGTGGACGACCTGTACCTGCCTTCCAGAGTGCGTGCGAGAATTGCAGCCTTCGGTATCCTCCTCTCAAGGGAGAAACGCTGGACATCGTCCAGGAAACCCGATCTCAGGTAACGTATCGAGAATCCTGCACCGTCGTACACCACTGCCCTGAAACCCTTCTCCTCCTGCCTGTAGAAGTTGTACTCTATGTAACAGTCTTCGTTCCTGGGCAGACCGGTCTCCCCAAGTATGTCCGCCTCGTAGGTCACCACGCCCAGATGGATACGCGAATCGACGGAATTGATCGCGGCAATTCCTCCGGGCGAGGGGCTGAGATCTGAAACCCTTATCCTGTTCCTCATTCCAAGTACCCTGCCAACAATCTCGGTGACTTCTTCAATTGCCG
>JAKATM010000061.1 GCA_021818765.1 Thermoplasmata archaeon
TTCCGATCTCTAAATGTCATTCAGGAAATATTTTAAGATTATACCTTTTATGTTCGCAATTTTGATGGTTTTTTCATCTTTTGCATTTATCGACAGCGGTACTTCCGTCTCATATAAAGGAATAAGCCCAAGTATCCTTTACAGTGTCCCGATTATCATAGTCAACAATGGAACAAATGCGACTCCAACACCTTTTGATGAAGAAATTGTTGTAAACAGCTCTTACTATGCAGCCTACGAAAATGTAAACCTGTCAAACGTTTTCTTCTCTTTTTCAAATGGAACTACAATACCTTCATGGCTGCAGTCCGGGAACAGCAATACCTTATCCAATACTACTTACTGGCTCAGGCTAAATCAATCTATAGCGCCTCAAAGTCAGATAACAGTATATATGAGCTTCCTCCCTCTTGGTAATATAGCCTTTAATAGAGTCTCAACAGGCGAAGCACCTGAACTGACTTCCATTTACGGTTATTATGATAACGGAGCCGACGTTTTCAATTTCTACTCTAACTTCTCAGGAACCAGTCTTAATGGATCGATATGGAATATCGCAAGTTCGAGTCAATACACAGTGAATAACGGTATTTCCTTTAATGCCACGCCTGGCCAGATTGTTTCTAATCAGAAATTTAGCGCTCCATCCACGGTACAGGCATTTGGTGTTATGACTAACCAAACTCATTTTAATGAAACCTCCTGTTTCCTTGGCGGAGTTGGATTCGGAAACAGTGCGATAGTCGGGGCTGCCCCTGTGATGACCAGTGGATGGGCAGAGAATAATACGAACTGGCTGGGATTATCAATTTGGGATAATGCAGTATGCGGTGGCCCGAATGGTACTGCTGTTTATGGATATTCAAGGTCACTTAACCCTAATGATTCATATGTTTATGGTGTCACATTCCTGAATGGTAGCAGCACCTTGGGAACAATAAATAATGTTGTCATGAATAAATCCCATGCAATACTCTACAGCAGTCCAACAGATCTGAATGTGGTAATGGGTTTCCAGCTAGGAAATTACCCGAAAATAAACCATTTCTACTGGGTTTTTGAGAGAAACTCGACTAAGAATGGCTATAACCTTCCGTACTCTTTCAACGGCGACACATACAATGTTAAAATAGTTTCACATGGTCTGCCTTTAACCGACAAATTTGTCATAAGCATAAAGAATCTGTCGCAATATACAGTATCATCCTCCGGACTATCTTTACAACTGGTGAATGGCACGTATTACTACACGGTCAGTTCTTTGAACACCAATTATACGCCGACAGAGCATACCGGTCAATTTAACGTATCAGGAACCAGCAAAACAGTGACGATAGATTTTAACCCCGTGACTTTCCCTGTCAGTTTTGATGAAGTCGGATTGGCCCCTGGTACGTCTTGGCAGGTAGCCACTGGGAACGTTAGCAATACAAGCAGCGGATCCTCAACATCGCTTTATCTTATGAATGGCTCTTATAATATCACGATTTCTGACAGTGCGGGTTATCAGGCTAACCCGAACGTTATTAATGTCTTTGTAAACGGTTCCTCCCAGAATTACCAAGTTGCATTCACATCTCCTACCAATCTTTCAGTTATCAGATCTCTTAACACTCTGTATATGCTTTCTAACTTTACGCATTCTGGGAACTACTTAATGGGAAACCTGATAAGTAGTGGTATCCCATCCACTGGCATGGTTGTCGACCAGACGAATAACCGTCTATATTATTTAGCATCGTCGGAAGATACTATAAGCATTTACAACTTAACAACGGGTTCTTACCTACCTTTCTTCAAATTACATGAAATACAGCAAATTCCACTCTCATTGTATTATAGCCAGTCTTCAGATCTTCTATTTCTTTATTCTGTTGGAATTGGAAATTTTTCCACCGTTTCAGTTTTTAACCCTAATAATATGAATCTTGTCAATGAAATCAGGCTTCCCACGTTATTTGAGTATAATTTGGCTAAGTTTTCTGCAGATAATTCAAATTCAAGCCTCATATTTTTGACGGAGTTTAATGCATCTAGTTACATACCAACGGTAGCAACTATTACTGCATCCGGAACATTGATTCATACCACTAACTTTTCCAAATTTCCAACTTCATCGGTGAATACGATATTGTTTTCACAACCTTCCTATAAAGATGAATTATTGCTGACTAATATAACCTCGCTCGATATTCTTAATGTTTCATCTGGAAAGAGTACCTTTATAAATGCGCCTGTGGGTGTTGAATTACTCTTGCCTGTCGAAATCGGAAATTCTGCAATTTTCTTCATAGGGTTCACTAGCAAGGGAGTAGCTGTTATGTTTAATCTCTCCTCCGGATTGTTCTATAATGACGCCGCATATTCTTTTGTTGCAGTCTCATCTGCATATGATACTCTTAACGGAGTTGAATACGTTTCTGTCTTAATGCCATCTGAATACTTTGGTGGAATCGTTGCCTTGAATACCTCAACTGGAAAAGTACTGTCTGAAATACTATTACCCTTAAGCGAAATAAGCTTAGCACTTCAGATGTCTCAAACAAATCAGTCCCTCTTGTCTCTTAGTTATGTAGTTAATGCTTCCTCAACAAACGGTCAAGTCTTGATTTTTGGAGTTCAAAAGGCATATAATGTTACTTTCAGAGAATCTGGTCTTCCAAGCGGAACAGACTGGTTCGTAAACATCTCCGGCGAGCAATCTTCAGGTCCCATTAACTCTGGATCAGCCTATTCATTAAATCTGGTGAATGGCACTTATTCCTATAGCGTTTCAACAACAGATAAGGAATTTAAACCAGTTTATGCTAACACTTTTTCAGTAAGCGGATCATCGCTTTCTGTAAACGTTACATACAAGCCTGTAGTTTATGCAGTAACCTTCAGCGAGTCAGGACTCCCGTCCAGCGTCCCATGGTATGTCAACGTAAGCGGTGAAACACCTTCAGGAGGCATCCTCACAACAACGTTTTCAGAATCGCTGCAAAACGGATCATATATTTTTACCGCAACAACGGGCGATTTGAACTATGCTGCTCACTATACACCGGCATTCAAGGTTTCGGGATCAAACCTGTTGATTAATGTTACATTCTACCAGATACGCTTTGCAGTAACTTTTACTGAGACGGGTCTTCCTGCAGGTACCTCTTGGAATATAACTGTGGACGGTGTCAGTCATATAGTTTCTGGAACCAGTTTAGCTATATACTTATTAAACGGCACTTATTCCTATAGTACTCACCTAACAGGATATACTACTGTCAACGGCACTGGAAACCTAACTATTTCAGGTCACCAGGTCAGTATCTCCATATCCTTTAAGCCCGTATCTTCAAGCAACAAACTTAACCTGACAGAGTACATCGCTATCGGCGTTGTGGTGGCTGCAGTAATTGTTGCTGGTCTTATTCTATATTTAAGAAAAAAGAAGTGATTCTGGATACTTGATTTCATCAGGTAATTATTTACCCAGTTCACTTTCTCAACCATCTTTATGACCAGTTTCAAATTTCCTCTTTACATTTTCGCTGTGGCCTTGGGATGATTCAATCTGATCTTAATAAATTCCATGAACTCCTGATTTTGTGTTAACTTCTTTTATTTCTACTACTTATCTTATTATAGAAAGCGGCAAACAAGGCACTGAAACAATTACAGCTGCTTTGCTCCGCCAGATCTAATTTATTTTATCATGAGCTAATGATAGGTTACTTAAATGGCCTTCATTTTTTTTTATCATTGCTATTAGATGAAAGAGACGGCATTGAATGAGAAGGTTTACAAAATTACACTGGGCCAACTGTTTCCTGGTCGTCTTTTTTTGATCATCTTTCAAGTTAGTACTTGAAAAGTCAAAATTTAACAATATAGGTTTCGTATTAGTCTTCTTGAACCAATAGCTCAGCTCTAGTGTCTAATTAGATCTTTCTGAGAGGTTCGACATTTGTTTCACTTCCAGCCAAGACGAACGCTTCAATATTTTTTCATTCATTTGGCTCCTCATAGTTTTCGTAATCAGAAAAATTCACCAGGAAAAATCACAATTTAATCTAATTGATATCTTCTTCGATATTATCCAGGTTTTTACTAACTTCACCATAAACAATCTGGCTTTTCCATATTTTAAGGTATTCTGAAAATTCCCGATATCTAAAACTAGGTCTAAGCCTATAAAAAAGAAGAGCCAATATGAATTCCACTTTAAATAACTCGCCTATGTTTGCATCGGAGGGACTAAACCCTATCCTCATAAAGTCCCTATAGTGCTGATACCTGACTTTAAATCTTGACACTAAATCTCGATTTCGATTCAAGTGCTCCTTTACCACATTAATACTCAAATCCTGTGCATGTAAATTATGAACGAATGCGTTTAAGGCAATCTCATTGTCTTCATGCCGGTCAAGGTTCTTCCATCCTTGAAGTAAATTAGCAGTTTTATAAGGTATAATCATCATTCCATAAACAGAGAGAACTTTGCCTTCAAACCTAGAATGATACTCCTTGATCGCGCCGAGAATTTTCTTATAGTCATATATCACGTCCGTGTCAATGTTTGCCAGTATGTATTGGCCAGATGAGCTCTTAAATGCCTGATTCCGGCCAATACCTCTATTACACCTTAAGCTGATTAAATGGGTTATAATTTTCTGGCTGAATAAATCAGAAAGGTATTCAAATGACCCGTCCTTACTGAAATTATCAACCACAACTGTTTCAAATTTTTCATCTACTAGCAACGGGTATATGCTCTTTATCGACGGCCGTATTGAATCATTCGAGTTGTAATTTGTTATGCATATGCTATAAATCTTCTGGCTGTCCACTAAGGTAAGTAACATTCGTCAATAAAGAGTCTATGCATCAAACCTACTTTTGATTCGTTACTGTAAATAGTGCAGTAACTAACGCTACATCTTGTCACCGACTTCCCTCCGGAATGTCGAGGCATTATTGCTCAAAAGAATGTAAAAACAGTTTACCAGTCATGTTATTCAAATGGGTCTCCCGAATTCTCTAGATCCCAGAAAAATCCTTTAATCAATTACTTAAGATTCTGGGATTTAAACACTGAAGAAGGCATTTCGGAAACAGGAGATTACACCTCTCCAACTCTCCAATCAGGATCCTTTTGTTGCGGGTGCCGGGATTTGGACCCGAGGCACGAGCTTGGCAAGCTCGCGTGTTACCAGGCTACACCACACCCGCTTAAGCTCGGTATCATACCAGCTTTAAAAAATTTCTTGAATTCTTCTAATGTCGGTCATCGCATGACTTACGTAAACAAATAATCAATTTTTACATATATAGAAGGTGCAACCAACTTATGGTAAAAGTCAATTTTATCTGGTCGATCTTTGGCAAGATTCTACCTGTTTAGGGCAAACTAGAAAAGAAACTCTAATGATTGCTCCACGCTGTAATTCACATCGCCTGCCAAGACTCTATAAGAAGTTTTTTTAAACAGAACATGTTATAGCTTTTGTCATGTTTGGAGATTATGGTAGTGCTATTTTTTAGTAAGTCAGACAACAAAAATCTTTTAATATAGGTTGGTTTAAAGTGATAAAATAGGTGAATGACTAGATGATTGTAACTGAAGAGATGAACAAACATCCCGAAGTCAGGTTTGCAGCAGACTTTGAGATTAGTAAGAACGCACCTTTCAAAACGGTTGACGAGTTCGTCGCACACATGGGGAACCTTATCAACCCAGATATGTTGATTATGAGGGTTACCGAGAGTCTTTGCCCTCTCTGTGCTGATGAAGAGAAATTTGATCAAATGAGGATCCCGGCAATAGTTTATGAGAATTCTGGTGAGGTCAAGCTGATAAAGGAATGCACTGAGCATGGTATAACGAGAGAGAAATACTGGGAAGATTACGATATGTACCAGGAGGCCAAGAAGTGGGCAGACAAGGGTATAAGGATTCTTAACCCCAACGTTGCAATGCTTGAAGAGAAGATTATATGCCCAACGCACTGTGGTCTTTGCGTTAAACACAAGTCACACACTGGCCTGGGTAATGTTGTAGTGACAAACCGCTGTGATTTATCATGCTGGTACTGCTTCTTCTATGCGAAGGAAAATGAACCAATCTACGAACCATCACAGGATCAGGTCAGGATGATGCTCAGAAGAATGAGGAATGAGAAACCTGTCGGGGCAAACGCTGTCCAGATAACTGGTGGAGAACCAACAATCAGGGATGACATCATTGACGTAATAAAGATCGCAAGGGAGGAAGGATACGAACATATCCAGCTTAACACGAACAGTGTGAGAGCTGCGTTCGATCCGGACTTTCCAAGGAAGGTTAGGGAAGCAGGATCTAATGTGATATACACATCATTTGACGGTCCAACGCCAAGATCAAACCCCAAGAACTTCTGGGAAGTTCCTGCAGCGCTGGAAAACTACAAGAATGCACCGCTTGGTGTGGTTCTGGTTCCAACAGTCATTGGAGGAATAAACGATCACTATCTTGGAGATATCATTAAGTTTGGTCTTTCTAACATAGATGTGGTAAGGGCAGTAAACTTCCAGCCAGTCAGTCTTGTGGGCAGGATGCCTGACAGGATGAGGGAGAAGCAGAGAGTTACTATACCGGGTTGCATTAAGAAGATTGAACAGCAGACCGATGGAATGATAGGAAGGGAAGACTTCTTTACAGTTCCATCAACAACAAAGGTCTCAAACTTCGTAGAAGCTCTCAAGGGCAAGGATATGTATAAGCTTTCAATCCACTTTGCCTGCGGAATGGGAACCTACATCTTCAAGGATGGAGACAAGGTTACCCCGATTACGAGATTCATCGATGTCAGGGGAATGTTCGAGTATATGGGCGAACTCGGTGACGAGATGAAAGGATCCAGCTTCAAGAGACTCAAGAAGGTTGAATCTGTATCCAAGCTTCTGCTGAATCTGGGCAAGTTCGTTGACTACGATAAGGCACCCAAAGACTTCAAGCTGAAGGATATGGTGTATAACGCTTTCACTGACGGTGACTACCATGGACTCAAGGCATTCCACTACAAGTCTATGTTCGTTGGTTTCATGCACTTCATGGACCCGTACACATACGATGTTGACAGGGTTGAAAGGTGCGACATACACTATGCAATGCCTGATGGAAGAGTAGTTCCGTTCTGCGCCTTTAATGTCATTCCAGAGCTGTACAGGGACGCAACTCAGAGGAAGTATTCCATACCTGCCAAACTGTACGAGGAGAGAACTGGTAAGGTGCTGAAGAGAGAGAAATACTTCAGGGACTACACCATGGAAGAGAAGCGTAAGATCCTTAAGTTCTACGAGGACAGCATAGGCAGGAAACTCAGGGAAGACGAAATAGGCTTGAACCTTGAAGAGGCCATCCCAGTGATCTCGTCTTCAAGGCCAGAGTAAACCCATATTTTTTATTATTTTTGATAAAATTTAAAATTTTAGACAATACCGCTGATATCCTGTTGCGTGTCTACGGAGAGGATTCAGCAACCATTCTTTTCAATTCAATATACGCTTTAGCTTCATTGATTCATCATCCGGGGCTAAAGGTAAACACAGAGTACCTGGAGCCATTGAGTGATAATATTACGCCATACTTTATTGTAGATATGATGAACTTTGCCATTTCAGAATTCGAGGTTAACAGGATACTGTACTTCGGGTGCGAGTCGAAAGATTCAGGTATTATCTTGAAGGGACACAGATTCTCGAGAAATATTAAACCTCTTAACAGTATTAAAGCTGCGACATACCACAACTTGCCTGAGACCATAGTCGGAAGATACCTGGATGTCACACTTGATATCTGAAATCCAGTTAGAATTCGCCAATATTGAAAGGATCAGGCATTCATTTGACAACACACATCCTGAAAAGTAAAATAAGGTGCTTTCATATCTGCTCCCACAATGGATTCATACGTTCCTGAAAAAATATTCTTTACCCGTGGTGTAGGCAGGGCTGAGAGCCAGTTACAGTCTTTTGAAGAGGCGCTTAGAGACGCGGGGATAGCGCCCTATAACCTTATCAGCGTTAGTTCTATATTTCCACCAAATGCTGCTCTTATCTCCAGAGAGGAGGGATCTGCTTTGCTGAAACCTGGTCAGATATTATTTACCGTTCTTGCCAGAAACTCGTCAAACGAACTGAACAGGATGTTATCGTCGGCGATAGGATACGCTCTTCCGAAAGACAGGAACAAATGGGGATACCTAAGTGAGCATCACAGCTTTGGCGAGACCGAGAAAGTGGCTGGTTATTTCGCAGAAAAACTTGCTGCGGAGATGCTTGCAAGTACTATGGGAGAGAGGAATAAGCTCGTCTGGGACGAAGAGAAGAGTGAATATGTATTGAAAGATAAGATCCTGACAACGAGGAATATATGTTCCACTGCAGTCGTCCTGAATCAAAATGAGTGGACAACAGTAGTTGCAGCCGCTGTCTTAATAATGCATTAGGGGACCAAATGACAAGCGAGATCGAAAAAAAGTGGCAGGATCGATGGAAAAAGGACAGTATATTCGAGCCAGCGGTTATCGAAGGAAAGAAGAAATTCCTCATAACAGTTCCATGGCCGTACACAAGTGGATCCCTACATGTTGGTCATGGCAGAACATACACACTCGGCGACATCATTGCGAGATACAAGCGGCTGAGAGGATACAACGTACTATTCCCCATGGGATTCCATCAGTCTGGCACACCGGTCCTTTCTATAGCCCAGAAGATACTTAGAAAC
>JAKATM010000062.1 GCA_021818765.1 Thermoplasmata archaeon
GCCACTTCGGCACTCAGGGAAGCGTTCTCCGATCCTAGCTTTCCGTGACCCAGGGGATAATAAGCCAGAATGGAAATTTTTTCATCTCGGCAATGGGGAAGAATCTCCTTTTCTAACTTTCTGTCCACGAGGCTGTATGGCATCTGGGTTGAAGCCAGTTCATTTGCCTTTAACGCCTCTTCAGCATCGAGCATCTGCCTGAGGGAAAAATTGCTAATTCCGATATACCTGATTTTTCCCTCCTTCACAAGATACTCCATCGCTCTCATGGTTTCAGAAATCTTCACCCTTTTGTTTGGAAAATGAATCTGGTAAAGGTCTATATAACTCGTCTGAAGGTTCTTCAGGCTCCCGTTGCATGCCTTAATGACAGAATCATAGTCGAGGTTCGATCTCCACACCTTGGTTGCGATGAAGATATCATCCCTTTTTCTGCCGGACAATGCCTTCGCGACCAGGGGCTCTGTGCCATAAATCTCTGCAGTGTCAATGAAGTTTACACCCTGATCAAGGCCTGTGTTGATAGCCTTGAGGTGCATATCGCTCCTTGGTTTCATTCTCAGCAGCTTAGCTGCCACTATCCAGCCCGGGTCATAATAAGTACCCATTCCGAACAAAGGTAACTTATAGCCTGTTTTACCAAATTCCCTGCATTCCATGCTTGCACCTCTCCAATGTCGCGGTGATGGTTGTTATCGCTTCCAGCCACTTGAAGGCTTTGTTGACATGGCTAATTTCCATATTAGGACGTTTTTTCTAATTCCATATCTATAAGATTCCAACAGGCTTATTGTCTCCAGGAAGAGGAGAGGCAACACATAAGCTCCAAGGTCTCTTCTCTTTCTTATTGCTGTATATATGTTTCTAAAAAAAAGGATCGGATCGGAAAGAAGCAGGAAATCCATTATCTGTGGTTGGAATCCCATTGACCACATCTGTCTGTGTCCGTAGATGATCCTGCTTCTCTGCCTGATGTAATCTCGGGCATTGTCTGCGGCCAGGTTTTTAATCTTGACACAATCAGCGTACACCACTTTCATGCCTTCTGAAGCGGCTAGCATGCAGATATATTCCTCATCATTGACGACATCAGGCATTCTTGACAGAAGATCCCGGCGGAATGCTATCATCTCTCCGCCATGCGGTATACCTCCTTGATCTGCAATATTTTTCAGTGAAGCGTTCCTGATCTGCCAGAGGAGTGCTCCAGTCCTGGACGTGAGTCCTGGTCTCTCAACCGGGACGGCATCCGGGAAAACGACTCCAACTTCTGCGGAGAAGTGCCGCTCAATTTGGCTGATCACATTCGAATCAAAGTGAATGTCTGAGGAGATCAGGTAAATAACATCCCCGTGCAAAAAATCAATGCATGAATTTATGGCAGCTATTTTTCCTCGCCGCTCTTTCTCATGAATCTTGATGAGTCTTGCATCTTTTACATCTTCAAGGAATGAATAACCACCGCCGTTCGAGGAGCCATATGCAATTGCTATAGTTTCGAACGGTGAGGAAAGCAAGGGATCGATCATCTGCTTTAGACCTTGCGGATCATCGAATGAAACTACTATTGCTTCCTTAATCAAGGTTCTCACTTCCAGCTCGCCTTCTCTCCATAAGAGTCCTGTATTTCGCTGAATCCAGAACAAAATAGTTACTTGAAACAAGTGTCCTGAATGATTCAGATTCCCTGCCGGCGGACACGAGGTGGTGGTTGACGATCAGACCTTTGATGATCATCATGGGTGCAAGCATAATGAAGAGGATTCTGGAAATCCCACTTCTTAGGCTCCATCTTCTAGATTTACTTCCATGGGTCGCATGAATATTATCCCTGCCAATCACGGAGAGAAGTTGTTCGTAGTAAGGCCTGCCGTAGACAGGAATGACATGAACAGCATCATCTGCAATCAGAGGATCAAGTATCTTGGAATAGTAATCCAGTGCATATGAAGCGGACATACAGAGGGAAACGCATATATCATGCATTCCAAGCAGCCTCCTCCTGATAAACGCCCTAAAAATAATCTCCCAAAGTCTCCCATCTTCCGCTATCAAGAAAATATCGACGTCGTCCTGTTCACCTGGCTCGTAAGACACAGAACCGCTTATACCTGCGAAAGATAGTCCGGATGTTCCAAGCATTGATATGTAATCAAGGGCGTATTGCATCTTTTTCCTTTTGACATCGCTTTGCATTACAACATGACCCGAATCAGGAAAAACATGGACTGCCTCCATTTTACAATAATATCAAAATATAGGTAATATTCTTTCGGTTCTAGTTGGAGATAGTTATTAAACGTAAGCAAAACTGGTTAAACTTGCTTATTTATTTCAGGTATACCGGCTAAGGAAGGTTCCGAAGAACAAGGATAAACATTAATTGAAAAATGAAATATGCCCTGATGTCAATCTCCAGGGAAGAGAAACTAGTAATGGCTCTCGTCATTCAGCTGGCCGGAGGTATTTACCTTGCATTTTACGATCATATCCTCTACACATTCGGAATTCTCCACTATTACGCGCTTATCGGTTATCTATCAATTGATGCAGTCCTGCTTGTTATGCTCATCGTCTCATACGGCCCTAAATTAAGGCACATGGTGGGTTTTATATCTGCTCTAGGCGCATTCGCCATGGTACTTGACGCACTGCTTGGCCTCCCCGCCTCGAAATACAGCACCACCCCTATCTACGGCATGAGGTACCTTTTTGGCTTCGGACTTCCCGGAACCGGAAGCGTGTTTGGAACATCGCTTGCCTTCACAATTCTGTTATTGGGAAGCGCTGCAACTGCTTTGCTGGCAACCAGATCTTCATGAAACCACAAATAACGAAGTTTTAAATTTAATGAAATTTTATTCCGTGGACTATAAAGATGAAGCTTACCTACTTCGTAAAGATCGACGAACCCCATCTCCACCTGCTTAAAGTTGAAATGGCCATCTCTGAAATAACCGATAGTGAGATAATTCTCACCATGCCTGCTTGGACTCCAGGAAGCTACCTGATCCGTGACTTTTCCAGGAACGTAAGGAGTCTCAGTGCACATTCCTCGGATGGAAGGGCACTTGAGACAAGGAAGAAAGACAAGAGCAGCTGGAGGGTACTGACCTCTGGTAGTGCAGATTTAAGGATCTCATACCAGGTATTTTGTGAAGAGCTTTCGATCCGTTCCACTCATCTAGATGCGAGCCATGCGTTTATACTTGGAACTAGTGCCTTCATGTACATGGAGGGATACAAGGATCAGGCCCTTGAGATTTCATTTAGCATACCAGGGAACTGGCACATTTCCACTTCGCTGGAGAAAACAACTGACAATGTATATCGTGCAATCAACTACGATGTTCTCGTTGATTCTCCCGTGGAAATTGGCACACACCTTAGCGGGACATTTATCGTAGATGGAAAGGAACACGAGGTTGCCCTATATGGCCAATTTAGCGGGGACTTCCAGAAACTCCTGAATGATATGCAGAAGATTGTTGAGGCAACACTTCGGATATTTGAACATGCTCCTTACAAGCGCTATGTGTTCATATTGCAGGCATATCAGGGAAACCAGATGGGCGGTCTCGAACACTCCGCCTCGTGTGCAGTTTCGCTTGATTCATCCATGATCTTTGACGACGACTATTACAAGCGTCTAATGTCCGTGATAGCCCATGAATATTTCCATACCTGGAATGTGAAGCGTATCAGGCCGGTCGAGCTTGGTCCATTCAATTATCGAGAGGAGAATTATACAACGCTTCTTTGGTTTTCAGAGGGTGTTACAGATTACTTCGCCGATCTAATAATCTTGAGGGCTAAACTGATTGACCAGGTAAAATACATGGAATTTCTTGGCGAATCTATCAAAATGATAGAGTTCATGCCGGGTTCACTTGAAACGTCGCTTGCAGAATCATCATTTGATTCCTGGATTCGCTTCTACAAGCCATCATCTGACGATATTAACAGTTACATCTCTTATTACCTTAAAGGTAAAATCATAGGTTTGATGATGAGCAGAAGAATAGCTTCACTGACTTTAGGTGCGAAGTCTCTTGACCAGCTTTTGCACATGCTTTACGAAAAGTTCAGGAAAGATGGAAAAGGGTTTACCGAGAAGGACCTGCTGGCTGCGCTTAAGGATATTTCCGGACAGGACTTTACAGATTTCTTTAACAAATTTATCAGGGGAACAGACAAAATAGACTTCGACTCTGAACTTGATGAGATGGGATTGAAGATCGAGCGAACGCATTCTGCAGAATCAAGGGCTTCGCTATCATGGTCCGGTATGATCGTTAAACGCGATGGAATGGCTTACACAGTCGCGGCAGTTGTCAAAGGTAAACCAGCTTATCGGGCTGGAATAAACAGCGGTGACGAGGTCGTTGCAATTAATGGTGCAAGATTCCGCGATGAAAACACTTCAGCTATCGTGAAAGGAGGAAAAGTAATGCTTGATTCATTCAGGTCAAGTGGAGGCGAGAAGGCAGGAATAACTGTTTTCAGGAGAAATAACCTTATGAACATACAGACCGAAACTGAACAGCTGCCTTTCGACTCATACAAGATAACTGAAATCGCGGATCAGGGAGAAAAGAAGAAAATACTGAACCGGGTATTATTCTCTGCAGTTACATTATAACAAGGGCTTTTATTCCTGGAACCTTCCTGATTTCCGGAACTATTTCCGGAGGAATGGGCTTCTCCGTAACTATAGTTGCACGTGGTTCTTCGCTCAATTCCGGATCGTCGGCTATGACCTGGCGGACGCTTATGTTCATTCGGGCTATGATTGCCAATGTCCCCGCAATTATTCCGGGTTGGTCTGGCGACTCCGGTATAATTTGCAGGACACCCATCCCAAGCCTTGAGCTTGAAGCACCAAGGTTGGCTGTCGGTGTTAATGTAGAATAAAAGCTTAGGAGCTCAGGATCATTTGCTATCCGCTTTACTGTCTCTATGACGACCCTGCGATCAATGTTCATTGTCCTGCCAATCTGGGACGGTGACAGCAAGATATCGCCGCAGAAAACCGAATACTCGTTGTCAAGGTTCTTCCTGACACTGAGCCCAAGCGCAAGCATTAGCTGTGCTACCTTAGCCTGCGAAGGCAGTTTATCAAAACGGGACTTGAGCTTCGTCCACATGTTCATCAATCAACTTGGCGGATCGCTGATGCCATCCTCGGTTACCTGTATCACAACCTCTCCTTCCGGTAGGTTTGGGGAGTCTATCAGCCGAGCAATACGCCTGCCGGCCTTCGATTTTCTAAGGTATATCCTGAATGTGGCCGTATGACCTACAATGTTACCGCCAATCGGCGCCGTAGGATCGCCGAAGAATACATCAGGGCGTGCAGAAACTTGATTGGTAACAGCAATGACGGCATTGTTCAACAGGCCGAACTTTAACAGGTCATGCATGTGCCTGTTGAGCATCTGCTGCCTGCCCGCAAGCGATCCGCGGCCCATGAACTCTGCCCTGAAGTGAGATGTAAGCGAGTCAACAATCAACAGCTTTATGTTCCTGCCTTTTGCCTCTTCAATGGCTTTCTCCACAAGCAGAATCTGGTGATGCGAATTGTAAGCCCTGGCTACCTGAATTCTCTTAAGTGTCTCTTCAGGATCAAGCCCTTTCGCTTTTGCCATCTGTATGATTCGCTCGGGCCTGAATGTGTTCTCCGTATCTATCATGAGAACGTCACAGTTGAATCCTCCCAATTCTTCCGGCATGGTAGCATTTACTGCAAGCTGCTGCATGATCTGCGTCTTACCGGACCCAAACTCGCCGAAGAACTCAGTTATAGATTGTGTTTCCAGGCCTCCTCCAATAAGCTCGTCAAGGCTCTTGGATCCTGTGGTCAGCTTCTTTACAAGCTGGCGTCTTTTCATGATCTCTTCGCCGCTCTCGAAGTTGCCCACATCGGCGAACTTCCTCGCGGAGGCAATGATTTTAACTGCTGCACCCTCTCCTATACCTGCAAGCTCTGAAAGGTCCTTCGGAGACGCAACTGCCAGCGACAGAATGTCATCATAACCATTTTCCCTTAACTTCTCAGCGGTAGCTTCCCCAACTCCGGGGAGATCCTCAACCTCGATTTTCTTTTCCTCTTTAACGGTCTTTTCCTCTTTTGCCATTAGTGCATTCCTCCCTTGATACCAAGAGAGCGATCCGTTCTCTCTATAGAATCTTCTCTATCCGACAACTCAAGCATTGCTCTGATGGCGTCTACATTCTCTGGAACAACGTCGCTTTCCTGATGGACAGCCTGTACGAAGTTCAGCCTGCTTCCTCTTGCATTTATGCTCTCCTTCCATACGGCAATTTCAAAGAGGTCTCCCCTGGGCCTGCCAAGCTCGCGGGCATAGTCCATGATCTGGGCGGTAGAACTCTTCCCATCCTTTCCTGAAGTTACAAAGATCCTTCTCCTTTCTGAGAAGAGTTCTATAACCTTGTTTGAATCCGTCTCTTTGCGGAGATCAACATTTACGACATGAACATGCATGAGCGTAGTCGGCACCTTCACAGCAACAGTATCGACAGGTATGTTTCCGATAACAGTCTGGAGATCCGGCCCATGATGCGACGGGAATGAAAGGCTTGGCTCTACAGCATTGATCGGGCCTTTTTTGCTGTCATTCTGGTCAGTGGCTCTCCTGACAAGTGTTGCATATACCCTGCTCACTCCTATCGAATCCCTGAGAGTCGATATTGTCCTTGCAAGTCCAGTTGTATTGCAGGAGACGACCCGAACGTAATCCTTGCCAACAGCCGAATCATAATTGGAGTAGGCGTTGAAGCTAGACTGTGCCACATCTGCTTCCTCTCCACCCTGAAAGACTGCCTTTATCTTCTTCTTTTTGTACGATAAGATGTTCTTTTCCCCCATGCCTTCAGGCGTTGCATCCACGATTATCTCTGCTTCATCAATCATGTTATCGATTGTACCATGTGCCTTTATTCCCTTATCCTGAAATTCGCTCATTGCTTTCTGGTCGGGAACGAATATCCGGTATTTATTTGAGGCAATTCTGGCTATATAGTCGGGGGTTGCCTTTGCAATTCCCACGACGTACATATCATCCTGCAGCATTATCGCATCCGCGACCCTTCTTCCGATTGTTCCAAAGCCGTTGACTGCAACCCTTATCATTGTGTGACGATCCCTACCTTCAATATAGAAGGATCGAAACTTAAGCCGCTCGTTTTTAACTCAATGGAACAAATTAAAGCCTGGGTTTCCTCCCAAACACAAGAAAAAATAGGCACCATGTCTGTCATAAAAACCGCAACATAGAAAAGCCGGCATCATCGTTTTGTATAAGCAAACATTTAGTGGGGTCCCTTCACGCCTGAATGCCAAGTTTCATATCAAGCAGCCGATTGCCAGAAGCTTGCGAATAATTGTATTTATTATGATAATGCTAATGACTGCACTTTTGCCAGTTCATTCCTATGGGCAGACAGGGTCCCAGACGCAGCAAACTGGAACCTACTATTTTTCTAATAATCCATCTGGATCACCTCCTGCGAATTCATCACTCTTCTCTTTTTCAACCATTGGAAACGTCAGCACAGTTTCTTCAGTAACTGGGAAAGGGACAAACGGGACAGGCCTTCAGCTGTCCACGTGCAACAGCAAAGGCGCTTCCTACCTCGCCATCAGGGTAAATGCAACATATCATGACTTTTCAATGCTCCTGTCATTTTCGTGGAACGATACGAGGAATTTTGGTTTCACTGAGGATAATATTGCATTGTTATCTGGTTCCAACACTTTTGTTAACTTATTATTCGGGCCGGATGATGGATACGAGACGATTGAGAACACAAACTCATCAAGCAACCAGATATCCCAGGACCCATTGGAAAATACATTATGCAATCTTTCCATCTCATACGCTGCCGGTTCTGGAACAACATATTTCACATTCACGTCAAACTCCAGGGAAGCGGCCATGCCTCTGATATATCCCACTTCAAACCTCACCAACGAGAATCTAGAACTGATTCTTGGTGGCAGCATATCTTCTTTCACTCTATATTCAATAGGAATAAACAACACTTCGTCTGTCAGCGGGATTCCCATGGCATCGCCTGTGGCAACACCATCTAAAGCAATGATTCAAACTAACCCGTTCGGATCGCTCTATTATAACTACACATGGTTCGATCCCACGCTCAACACGCTCGTCGGGATAACAGGATCAAACAAGATAGCTGCCTATAATATTGAGAATTCAACATCATACTATCTTTACGCAGGAAGAAGCCTGAAGGGAAACTTAACTATAATCGCCGAAAATTCGCCAACTGATATAATTTACGTTGCCTCTAACCAGTCGGCGGCCATTGTCTTTAGAATTAACAAGAGCAATCTTTCGGTAAATGCGGCATTCATTGATACTTCTCTGAATGTATACGGGAGTATATTGGGGCAAAACGGGTCTTATGTCCTTGTAGGTAATAATGGCGCAATAGCTTACATAGACCAAGGTACCCTAAGATCCAGTTTTATGATAGCAAAGCTCCAGCACTCTCTTCTCCTATATGCCAGCATCAATGGTTTGAACTTAAGCGCCGTTTGGCTCCTGAACAATACAATCGTCAGAACGTCAATCAATGCCCAGAATTCAACTTTCTCCTTGAATTCCGAAACTTACCTGAGCAGTATCCCTTC
>JAKATM010000063.1 GCA_021818765.1 Thermoplasmata archaeon
TTCACAGGGAACCTTCTCCCAATAATGACAATACTGGCGGGTACAGGCATTGGAAGCTCCATAGCATTCTCAAAAATACTTGCCTACATTTCTGAAAGATCATCCGCAAAAAAAGGTGTCCTCACATACGAAGGTTTCTTTGCCCTTGGTTTCATATTGGGGTCTCTCGCACTCGGTTCCGCATTCCAGGCCTTCGGCAAGATTGCAGTAATAACTGCATTCACGGTTCCAGTCGCATATGCAGTTTATCTAGCTTACCTGAGATTCTCGGCTCCTGTTAAACTCCTGCCAATATGAAGGAGCGGCAGCTATTTCTGTTAGATTCTGGCCGGTCTCCTCTGTTCAATTATTATGTTTGCGGGTCCCACGGCATCTTTATCAATGATGTGATGGCAATTCATGCACTCGAGCCTCATTCCTTCTCTGATGTAAAAGTTAGCCGATCCGCAGTTCGGGCATGAACTCCTTATCCACAGCACGTCGCTGTTCTGTATCAGAGACTCAGTGAGTTTCCTCGAACTTTCTGTCTGTAACTCCAATTTAGACTCCCTCATTGATGTGCCAGCCGCAGGAGCAAGTCTTGTCAGGTTATAAATACCCAGGAATGACCACATAGTGAGAAAGACGAGTACAACTAAGGCCAACACAGGTGAGGGGGCATAAGCGGTAAGTATCCCGAGCATGGACACAGTGAAACCGGCGGCGAATGAGTGCAGAATGCCGAATCTAAGGTAAATATAATCCAGTACAAAAAAGGTCAGAAGGTCAAAGAATGCGCCACTTAGTGTCTGAGAAAACAGAGCAGCTGTGATGACCGAAGCAATTATGGCAGGAACGATCACATCTCTTCTCATCGTTTTGTAAGGATGCAGAAGATTTGTCAATGACAGTTTTCCGGTCAAGGCAAAATAGGCAAATATCATAATGAATAGAGGCACAAATTGCAGGACGGCAAGATCAGTAAGGGACGAGACTCCGAGTACGAAGACCTGCACGCCAAGCGGCATGCTGTATATTGATGGTATGGAATAGCCGGGTATAAACCCGGAAATAATGGAAATAAAAAACTCGAGAAGTATGAAGACGGAAAAATACTTGAAAAACTCAGTTTCCCCGTTTTCCTTAGACTTCCTTCCTCCAATGGGCTTGACAACCAAAATGTACAGGGATGCCAGAACCGCAAGAGCAGTCAGGGTGAGCAATAGGTAGATAGAGGAAACACCAAGTGATGCATTAAAAATAATGTAGGTCGAACTCTGTTGGGTCAATATTGTTTGTATCTGGCTGAAAATGTCCGGGGTCAATACAAAGAAGATAAGTACGGCAGCCAGAACGGCTGCAACCCCGAAATAAACGGTAACCAATGAAGGTACGTCTCTTCCTTCTGCCAATGAGGGTTTAGTATCTCGTTGGATATATTTGTTGCCAAATCATTCAAGAGTTATGGTTACCCTCTTGCTGAGTTTCCCCTTGACCAGTGTTGGCTTGAACACAATCTTGCCAACTTCTCCCGTCTTAGCAACCTGTGTTCCTATGTCATGCTGTATGGGAAGATCATCTATCTTGACCATCCTTATTTTATCATAGTCGGGTATCTTCCCCTTATTAATCCTTACCATCTCTGGGTCAGAGGTGAACTGTTCCCTCGTTACGTATGAGTACTTGACCTCGTAATTTCCCTGAACGATGGCGTTGGCATCGCTTTCAAGTTTCCTTAGCTGTTCATCTGTGAATTCCCCGTCAAAGTTAAGGTCAATCCAAGCCTGATCATCATAAGTCTCGTTTATCCTCACAGTTGCGCCCATCTGCTTGTAAGCTAAACCACCAATGATGTAGAGTGCAGTCCTGAACCGCATGTGAATATACCTGACATCCCAGTTTACTTTCTGGTGGACTATCTTTCCGACGATATTCTGCGGGTATGTATCCAGAGAAATCAGGTGCACCCAGGTGCCATCCTGCCAGGTATCCACAATCTCGTAATCCTTCCCGTCAATCGAAACCGACCCCTTGTCATTTGGCTGGCCGTCCCCGGTGGGATAAAGAACTGTTGAATCTACAATAAGATCGGTGAATTCCACAAAAACAACTTTTCCGTCACACTCTTTCCTGAATGGATCGGCCTGGTAGAGCAATTCCGTTTTCATTGCATTGGTTAAGGTTATAACGTTATATATGCTTTTCAGGAAAATTCCCGCTTAATTGATCATGGCTGGTAATAAGCAATTGCAAATCCTTTTTAGCGATAATGACTTGGATATTCATGGGCTCGTTTGAAGTTATAGAGCATGAGAAAGATCCAAAAGGGGAACATGGCGAATACAGGATAATAGCAATAAATTTTATTGATCCGGAGTTTGTGAAGATAGCTGCTGAAACGGATGTTGATAAAGGGACATTACTGGATGTAGAGGATAACAAAGTGTTCCTTAACAGGAAACAGATTGGCAGAGTGCTGGAGAAGAAAGATGGAAAAGGCATAAGGGTCAGCACCAGTTTTGATATAAAGTACACAGGCGGGTACTCACTGGATGGCAAGACCGTATACCTGGACGAACATTTCCCTCAGATAATGAAGATTGACGGTAAGGAGGTTGACGCGAGGGAAAGCATAGGCCTTCACCATGAACTACCTGAAAAATGGCTTTCGGACGAGGCTTACGAATATCCATACGCACACGAGGTGGCAACTGGCATAGAAAAGAAGTACGTTGAGAGCTTAGGCGTGAAGTGGAAGGATTACTGCGACGAGGTTGACAGGAACCTGAGGAATGTGTATAGCAGGAAACTGGAGAAATCCCCGCCCTCCCTTGACCTGGCACCATATCTTTACTGTCGGGATCAGGAAGCGCTGAAGGAAATCCGTAGAAGCTCGACTAAGTGATTCATCCAATATTTGCTAAAGGATTTACGTCCAGGCCATAAAGTTGCCAAACAGGAAACATCAGGCAGTGTGCTGACTTTCTCCACCTTATCAGGTAACTATTTTAACAGTTTAGCTATGCCTGTGCCGTGCCTAACCCAAACCTGGAATATCTGTATGCGCTGAACAGGGAAGGCGTCAAGCTTGACCTCAGTGTCACGAAGATGTTTTCCTCAATGATTGGGAACCCAGAAAAGGATTTCAGCGCATTTCACGTTGCTGGAACCAATGGGAAGGGTTCGATCACCTCCTTCATTTACAATATGCTGCAGCAGCACACGCCCGCCGGGATGTACATTTCCCCTCATCTAGTAACGTTTAACGAGAGGATCATGGCAGACGATTCATTCATCGAGGATGAATACATATCACATTTTATTCAACAGCATATGCCGGAAATAGAAAATTTAAAACTCACAGACAGGAACCCAACATTTTTTGAGGTGACAACCGCGATGGCATTCAAGTATTTTTCAGACAGGCATGTCAGGACAGCATCCGTAGAGGTAGGGCTCGGCGGCAGGCTCGATTCAACCAACATAGTTGAACCTGAAGTCAGCATAATTGCCAATATCGGTTATGATCACTTCGACAAACTTGGGTGCTCTCTTACTTCCATAGCATATGAAAAGGCCGGTATAATAAAGAGAAATGTCCCAGTGATACTCCTGGATGACAAAGATGAAGTCGTGAAAACAGTTTCCAGGGTTGCAGATCTGAATGACAGCAGACTTATCAGGGTATCCGGTGTCTCATCGGTGTTTGATCTCAGGACATGGGAAACAGGGATGTCCTTTGTTCTGAAGACGCCAGAGGACACCTATGAGATAAAGACCTCAATGATCGGGGAATTCCAGGTCCGGAACATAGCTGCAGCAGTGCTGGCAATTGAGAATGGAAAATCAATATCTCCTAGCAAGGTGGCCATAGAACGCGGCATATCACAGGCACGCTGGCCTGCCAGGATGGAGATTATAAGGAACAATCCGCCGGTAATGGTCGATTGCGCCCATAATCCTCCTGCAGCACATGCACTGGTCTCGTCCTTCAAGAAATTCATCAAAATCAAGCCTACGCTTATAATAGGCATGCTTGAGGACAAGGATTTCTTCTCCTATCTCAGGATAATTCATGATCTTTCTGACGATGTGATAATTACAACCCCACAGGATACCCCCCGCGCAATGCCGGCTGAACAACTCGGAAAAGTTGCGGCTCAGGTGTTCAAGAACGTGAAGGTCATTGCAGATCCAACAGAAGCATATGAATATGCTAAAGCAAACTCAAGCTATGTTCTGGTTGCAGGGTCAATGTACCTTGTGGGATACATAAAAATGCTTGAAAAATCAAGCATTATGCCCTTTGACAGGCTTACAGATTTTCAGACCACCAAAATTACAAATTGATCATGCCTGCTGGCACTATAAATTGAAATCAACCATGATCTCTTTCGCAGGGAATTGACTTTAATGAGAGAGATAAAATAATTATCAGATAATGTGTGAGCAAAGTTTATAGTACTTTACTCTTCTAATCTTTCTTTACTGGTACATTATGCCCAATCCATTTTTTGAGGTTTCAGGGAAGAGCGAATTGCTGACAGGAGATCTTGCTTCTCTTGGAGGATCGTTCATCCCCGAAAATTTTCCGCACAGGGAGGTCCAGATCGAGAAAATCGTATCTATACTGGGCAGTATCATGCGAGACACGCGGCCTTCCAACATAATCATATATGGAAAAACAGGAAGCGGTAAGACTTCAGCTACCAGGTACGTTTCAAGAATGCTTTCCGAGGCCGCCGGATCGAAAGTTAAAGTAGTGTATGTCAACTGTCAGATCTTTGATTCTCCATATTCTATTCTCGTTGAAATGGCGAACTCATTTTCAAGATCGACAGATGAGAACATACCGGAACTGGGTTTACCCCTGGACAGAATCTACAACGAACTTATGAGCAGGGTCAATTCATTCAACAGATTCCTTATTGTGATCCTTGATGAAATCGACAAACTCGTGCTGAAGAACGGTGGTGATGCACTATACTCAATCCTCAAAACCACTGATGATACGTACGGTGGAAAAACTTCGATCATAGGCATAACCAACGATACGGGATTCCAGGAGTCTCTTGATGCAAGGGTAAAGAGCAGACTTAACCAGGAGAGTATTCTTTTCACTCCGTACAATGCTTCGGAGTTGAAGGATATACTCAATTACAGGATCAAGGGAGTAGTAAGGGATGGGGCGATCGAGGACTCTGCCATCAATCTCTGTGCCGCAATTGGAGCGCAGGAGCATGGAGATGCGAGGAAAGCCATAGACCTATTGCGAATTTCAATAGAGGTTGCGATCCGCGGGAAGAAGGGGAAGGTCACCGATGCTGAAGTGTACAGCGCAAGGGATAAGTTCGAAATGGACGTGCTGAAGGAAGCTGTAACCACTCTTCCCATGCAGTCAAAGCTGGTTCTACTTTCAGCGGTAGTTACCCAGGAGATTGACTCTTCCTTGATGGTGACCGGTGAACTGTATGAGAATTACAGGAGCATATGCACTGAACTCGGGTTTCAGGCTCTCACTCCAAGACGAATCAGCGATATTATCTCGGAGCTTGAGGATTTTGGCTTGATTTCATCATCCGTCAAGAGCATGGGAAGGTACGGAAGGACAAGGATTATACAGGTGATGGGCAGTCTCGAATCAGTAAGGAAATACCTGCTCGAGGATGAGGACCTGTCCATGTTCCGTGGAGGCAAGATCACCAGGCAGTACAGATTTGTTACCGACCCCAAGGATCAGCAGAAAGCCAGGTCGGAAGACCTCATGCAGAAGCTTGACGATCTCAGGGAATCAGTTCCGGATGACCACTAGTTTATGGAAATATGAGGCAGAGATCATCGGCCGCGTTAAGTAGCTTATAGCCATGATCGCGGGCGAAGTCTGCTGGCGCCTTGGTCCAGTCGTAATTGTCCACAATGAAGAGCGGCTTGCTTTCAGCATATTTTCTCGCCGTTTCCAGTTCAAACATCACGTGATTGTATTCATGCTGAGAGTCGTGGAAGAAAATATTAATCTTTCCGTAGGACTTGAGTGCGTTTTCCAGAGTCTTCCTGGAATCCCCAATAACGAGTTTCCATCCGGACTTGAGGTTCTTGGGTATTACCCACCCAACGGGAAGGGTCTCTTCCTCCTCTCCATATTTGATGCCGAGATCAAAACTTATGAGCATTCCATCGGTTCCGCGCATCGCACTCAGTATCGCCGTCGTGGTCGTTCCAGGGCCGACTCCCGTTTCAGCTACCAGTTTCGGGCGCTTCAGCTTTACACATGCATAGATGATCTGGAGTTCATCATAAGAGACCTGCCAGTACTCCTTTCCACCAATCTTTGTGTCGACGTAATCAACAATTACTGAAGCTTCTTCCATGGCCTTCTCGAAAGCTTCTTTCTTTGTTCCCAGGAAATTAAACAGATACTCTTCATCATCGTCTAGTTTTATCAAAGGTAAGCTCCTCTTCAACTTTCATTATGCTCACTTTTACGTTCTGGTTCTTTTCCGCTTCTTTTTTGAATTCCATAGGATCCTGTTTTATCAGGTCAAAGGTGTTGTAGTGCATCGGAACCACGTTTCGTGCTTTTATCATTCCGGTCGCCACCGCCGCCTCGTGTGGGCCCATGGTGTAGTGTCCGCCTATTGGAAGCAGGGCTACATCCGGCTTGTACATTTCCCCTATAAGTTCCATGTCCTTGAAGACTCCAGTATCTCCTGCGTGATATACGGAGACACCATCCTCTATGATCATTCCAGTAGGGCCTCCAGCGTACTTCCCATTATAGCCTGAGGAGTGCGTGGCAAGCACTGCGCTGACGGTGATGCCGTCGACCCTGGTCCTGCCGCTGTAGTTAATGCCAACAGTGTTGAGGCCCTTATTTTCTTCCTCAAGAATCCACGCAAGTTCGACCATGGTTACCAGAGGCACACCATTTTTCTTGGCTATATAGACGGAATCCCCAACATGATCCGAGTGCCCGTGAGTTACAACAACAAGGTCCGCTTTCACATCCTCCTTCCTTATCTTTGCAGCAGGATTGCCGGTGATGAACGGGTCAACAACAACTTTTTTGCCGAAGTTCAGGGTGAAACAGGCATGCCCATGCCACTGAATTGAAACCTTTTCTGCCATGAATTGAAATGATGTCAAGAGATAAATTATTTTCCACATTAATCAGGGATAGGAAAGTTGTTATAGCGCGTAGAATTTAGCGCCAGTGGATCTGGTATCGGCTGCCTTACTCGGAATCATTCTCGGGGTCTCTCTCGCAGCTCCGCCCGGCCCGATTACAGCGATGATTGTGGACAAGGCATCCCGGTCAGCACTGGGGGGCGTATCGGTTGGCTTTGGGGCAATGTCGGCAGATTTTATATTGCTGATCATGGTCTTTTCATTCGGTTATACAGTTTCGCTGGAAAGGTACGATCAGCTAATATATCTAGCCGGAGCTGCCGTTTTCTTCGTTATGGCATATATAATAGCCAGATCGCACGACAGTTCTGCCACCGTGCCACCGCGATCTTCAGGCTATGCATCTGGCCTGCTAGTTGGAATAATGAACCCCTTCCAGATAATATGGTGGTTTACCGCTGGCCTTGGATTTTATGAAAAATTCGGGTATTACCCATTCATTTTTATCTTTGCAGGTACGACCTTATGGGTATTTATTCTCGGCTATGCAATAAGGTACTCAGTCATAAAATTTGGAGACAGGGTGAAGGAGATTACCAAAGGTTTCAGCACTTTAGCACTGATTGCCTTCGGAATCTATTTCGTTTCCCTGGTACTCTGACTCTATATCACTCTGTCTGCGAAGGTCTTGAACGGATCCACATTCGTATATCCGTCAGTGCCTGCAACTATCTGTTCCGCAGGAGGATTTTTCAAGTAGTCTGGCACGTACTCGGCTATCCTCTTTACGAAGCTCGGAATTGCCCTGTTGTCGTAAAATACACCGATTGGGATCTTGTCGTCCCACTCCAGACCCCTCCTGTACGCATTGTTGAATTTTTCATTTGTGGCTTCAGCGGAAGTCTCCGGCAGCACGACCGGGTCCCAGGTTTTCTCGTCATCCAGCTTGTAAACCTTCCCTCTGTACCATTCCATGGTGTTTATGTTGTTGTAAGTGGGGCATGGCTGGAGAACGTCTATAAATGAGGATCCTTCGTGCGTTATCGCCTTCTTTACAAGATCCTTGAGGTGTTTTGTATCAAAGGAGAATCCCCTTGCTACAAATGAGTATCCGGAGGAAAGAGCCATTGTTATTGGGTTTACCTTGCCGAATACGTTTGGCTTTGTAAGTCCCTTGGTCTTTTCGCCAAGCGCCATGGTTGGAGCAGCCTGTCCCTTGGTTAGGCCGTAAACCTCATTGTCGTAAAGTATGATGGTCAGTCCCGTATTTCTTCTCCCTTCGGCTACAAAATGACCTGCTCCAATGCTCAGCATGTCTCCATCGCCGCTTGTGACTATCACCTTCAGTCTTGGGTTTGCCAGCTTGACTCCCGTGGCATACGGTATGGATCTTCCATGGAGGGTGTGTATGCCGGCAATGTTGAGGTAATGTGGA
>JAKATM010000002.1 GCA_021818765.1 Thermoplasmata archaeon
CCGATCTTTCAATCTCCTCCAACGGATTCAGAATGGTTAACGTTAGAAATGTTCAATCTGCTTCATTAATTGAAAAGGTCAGTGAAGAGCTGCAGAAAGACGACAGGATCAAGGTTCCTGAATGGGTTGATCTGCTTAAGGCAGGAATTCACAGGGAAAAGTCATGGACACAGCCTGACTGGTATCACAGGAGAATGGCCTCGACCCTCAGAAAAGTTTACCTTAAAGGTCCCATTGGTATCTCAAGGTTGAGTGCTGAATATGGCGGTCGCGTGGATAGGGGATCACAGAAATACCATCCAGCAAGAGGAAGCAGATTCATAGTAAGGCACATGCTTGAGGAACTCGAGAGGCTTGGATACGTGAAGAAGGACCAAAAGGGGAGATCAATATCGCCCAAGGGAGAATCTTTCCTTTCGAAGGTATCGGCAGACATAGTAAAGAATCTGGTAGAAAAGGACGAGAAATTCAAAAAATTCATGTAAATACACGCACTGTTACATGGAGGAAGGTGAAGCTTATGGACTCTGACGACGAACTTGAAGAAATTAGACGCAGGAAAATGCAGGAACTTCAGAGATCAGCAGGCGATGAGCAGGCCGTCGAGGAACAGAGAAGACGCGCCGAAATGGAGAAGGCAAGGAAGCAGCAGATACTCAGGCAGATCCTTACGCCGGAAGCCAGGGAGCGCCTGAGCAGGGTAAGGCTAGTCAAGCCGGAGCTTGCCGAAAATGTGGAAAACCAGCTAATCCAGCTTGCTGGAATGGGCAGGGTTAACAGGATGATCGGAGACGAGGAAGTAAGGGAGATACTTGATAAACTCACGGCGACAAAGAGAGAATCAAAGATAGAGTGGCGGGGAAAATGAGTAGAAATAAGGAAACAGCCAGAAAAATAAGGTTGATGAAAAAGGTCAGAAGTAATAGAAGGGTGCCTGGTTGGGTAATGATGAAAACCAACAGGAAGCTCACGCAGAACGACAAGAGACGACACTGGAGGAGAAACTACCTTAAACTGTAGGTGAAATGACATGGCAGACGAAGATGTAACAGCAGAAATTCTAATGAATATCCCGCTCAGGGACGCGAAGGACTCCCCAGTAACAAGAAGGGCAGACACGGCAGTCTCAATAATCAGGAATCACGTAGCAAGACACTCCAAGACACCCATCGAGGATGTCTGGATCGATCCGAAGGTTAACGAAAAGATCTGGGAACATGGCCGTAAAAAGATATCTTCTAGCATTTCCGTCAAGGTGATCAAACTACAGGACGGGACAGCCGAGGTAATATTTCCCTGAAAATGATTGAAAAGTTCAGTGCGCTTAGCAGCGATTTTATTGGAGTCTACATGCGCGCATTCGATGACATCACTTATATTCCTGCCCCGATGAGCAGCGAATCTGAATCCGAGGTGGGCAGGATACTCGGTACCGAAACGCAGAGAGTCATGCTTGCCAATTCTTTTCTGATTGGTTCCATGATGACTGGCAACAGCAATGGCATGATATTGAGTGCAATGGCCGATCAGGACGACATAAAGAAGGCAAGCGGGTCGAGAAACATTCTTGTGCTTAAGGACAAGGTGAATGCAATCGGAAATGACATTGTGACCAACGATCATGCAGCGATAATCCACAGGGGATTCTCGAAGACAAGCATAAAGAAAATTGAGGATTGCCTTGGCGTCGAAGTAATCAAAACGTCCATAGGTGGCATCAAGACCGTCGGAAGCGTTTCTGTGCTCACCAAAAAGGGCATGATTGTAACACCTACCGTAACGGAGGATGAACTTGAATTCCTATCAAATCTTTTCAAGGTCGAAGCAAAGCCAGGGACTGCGAACTTTGGCAGCATATACGTCGGCTCGTCAATAGTCGCAAACTCCACAGGTGTCCTGGTCGGAACCAAGAGCACTCCTATAGAGATAGGAAGAATAGACGAAGTACTTTCTTAACGCATTGTCAATGAATAGGAATGGATGCTTTCCTTATCCTGTTCATGATCGCAAGGCCAATGCCTGATTCCGGAAAACCATGTATGATGCCACTCTTATATGATCCCGAATCAAGTCTCCTGAATGCAGGGAATAGGTTCTTTGCGATTTCATAAAGATCTTTCTCTGTACCGAGCGTTATGCAATGCAATCCAATGGAGGAAGCCACCTCGTCGGAGCATATTATTCCCATGTCACCAGGAAGTTGCTCTTCAACGTAAGAGATGAAAGCACCCTTGTCCTCTATCCTGTACAGTGTTTTTCCGGGTGAATAGTGCCTGTATTTCATTCCAGGAGTTATAGGTTTGTCGACAGATTCGGCAGCCCGTGCGGCGGCAGAGACAAATATTCTGCCTAGAAGCGGCTCAAGATCCTCGACTCCTACCGCTCCTGGTCGTAGTATCTCATATCCACCCTCGACCTGCCTTAGGACAGTGCTTTCCATCCCGAAGAAGGTCTCCCCGGCATCCAGGATCATGTCGACTTTTCCATCGAGCTCTTCAATCGCCTCCGCGGATGAAACGATGCTTGGCCTTGTTGAGATATTAGCACTAGGTGCGGAGATAGGAACTCCTGCGCTTTCAATAAGAGCAAGCGCGACAGGATTTGCAGGCATTCTCGATCCTGCAGTTGGAAGGGAAGCTCTTGCAACAATGGATATTTTAGACGTTGATTCCAGGATGAACGTTACCGGCCCAGGCCAGATATTCCTGGCAAATCTCTCTAGATCTGGAGGGACATGAACGTATTCCCTCATCATGTCGAGCGATGAAAAGTGGACTATGAGGGGGTTATCGGGAGGTCTTCCCTTTGCCCGGTAGATCTTCATAACGGAAGAGTCATTCGTTGCGTCCGCTCCGAGTCCGTATACCGTTTCCGTGGGAAAAACAACCGTGCCTCCGTTTCTGATGACTGAAGCTGCCCGTGCAATAATTGCAGGGTCCGGGTTGATCTGGTCAACCTTCCTTATTTCAGTCATTGTTTGCGATAGCATGCCATAATTAATAGTATCCATGTGATATCAATCCTTATGAAGATTGTAAGCTATGATCTGCACTTCAACTTCCAGAAATCCAGTGATTACATTAACGGAAAGGAGAAGATTTCCGCACACCTTAACGGAGAGAAGATTGAACTGGATGCAGTTGACACTAATATCAAAGGCATCAATATCAACGGAGAGCCCCAGAAGTTCAGCATGGACAGCAAGAAGGGCCTTGTAACAATTGAAGGCGACTTCAATGGACCGTGCGACATCGACATAGAATTTGTCTCCAAAGTGACGCACGCACTCAGGGGAATGTACCGTGTTCGCCTCAACGATCATGAATTCCTGACAACAGACTTTGAACCTACCGGTGCCAGAAGACTTTTCCCCTGCATAGACAGGCCGCAGTACAAGGCAGAATTCCGTGTCTCCGTGCTGGTTGACAACGACCTTGATGCAATTTCCAATATGCCGATCCGCGGCACAACATCTGTGTCAGGCAGGAAGCAGATTGAATTTGAGTCTACCCCTCCAATGTCCACATATCTATTCTACCTGGGCATAGGCAACTTCGATCATTTATCAGGAAAGCTTGGGAAGAAGGATGTAACACTCATTGCGCCAAAAGGCACCCTATATTCCACGGATTTCCCGGTTAAGTCTGCAATAGCGAGCCTGAAATTCTATGAGAGCTACTTCGGCATTCCGTATCAGCTTCCGAAACTTCACCTTATATCTGTTCCAGACTATGCTGCCGGTGCCATGGAAAACTGGGGCGCTATTACTTTCAGGGAAAGATATGTCCAGGCGGCAAAGGATACAAGCGCCGCAACTTTAAGCGCCATAGACGAGGTAGTGGCCCATGAACTTGCACACCAGTGGTTTGGAGATCTTGTCACGATGAAGTGGTGGAACGATCTCTGGCTCAATGAGAGCTTTGCGACATTCATGGCATACAAGACCGTGAACAAGCTGCATCCGGAGTATGACATCCTTAATGATCTCATAGATTCCGAGAAGCGTGGCGCCCTGCTTGGCGATTCCCTTAGCAGTACGCATCCTATCGACGTGAACGTGGTGGAGCCTGAGGAGGTTTCACAGATATTTGACGAGATCAGCTACGGCAAAGGTGGAAACATACTCAGAATGCTGGAGAACTACCTTGGAGAAGAGGACTTCAGGTCCGGTATCAGATCATACCTGAAGAAATATTCTTACAAGAATGCAGCGGGGAGTGATCTGTGGACAGAACTCGAAGCGGTCACAGGAAAGCCCGTATCCGAGATAATGAAGGCATGGATAATCAAGAAGGGATATCCGACGATATCCGCAAAACTTCAAGGGTCGAAGATTAAGCTGCGCCAGGAGAAATTCACTCTTCTTGGCAAAACCGATGAAGAATTATGGCCCATCCCGCTGATTGTATGGAGAGAAAACTCGAAAGATGCACTACTTTTCGACAAGAGGGAAATAGAGATACCATCGAAGGAATTTATCAAGCTGGACTCCGGGAGTACCGGGTTCTACCGTGTAGAGTATGACGGAGCACTCATGGAAAACATAACGAAGCATGTATCTTCATTAGGCATTCTTGACAGATGGGGAATCCTGAACGACATGACCGCGCTCTTCATGTCCGGGAGGAAAAGTTTCAAGGATTATCTTTCAGTGCTTGATTCAATGTCTAACGATAAGGAGCCTCTTGTAATGAATTCTATTGCAGGTGATCTGTTTTCGCTATACACGATTGATCCAACAAATTCCGTACTAAAGGATAAATTGCGTAACTATCTCCAGAAATTCAACAAGACGCTTGGAGAACCCGCTAAGGATGAGAAGCACTCCCTAACGGTGACGAGAGGAAGCATCAGGACCATGCTAGTCCAGCTGGATAAGGAATATGCTAGCAAGCTGGCAAAGAACTTTTCCTCATATGACAGCTTTGATCCAAACCTGAGGAGATCTCTTGCTGTCGCATATTCGCTGACGGCGAATTCCGCAGCAGACATAATAGAAAAGATAAAGGCAACGAAGAGAGATGATGCCAGGCAGCACCTGATCTATGCACTTGGATTATCCAGGGGAGAGAAAAACTACACGGCCATGAAGAAGAGCATTGACGAGGAGATAGTGCCAAGGCAGGACTCAATTACAGCCTTCGTTGCTGCATCCATGCAACCGGAAAACAGGAAGATTGTTTTTGACGACTATGACAACATCATGGCAACTATTGAAAAGATATTCACCGGTTCCGGTTATCTATCCAGGTTTATTGAAATAACGGCGCCCATACTCGGAATAGGAAGGGAAGAGGAAATGAAGCGCGAACTATTCAGCGTGCATTATCCTGAGGCATCCACTGGTGTCAAGAAGGGGCTTGAATACCTTGACATAATGTCAAGAGCAAAGAGAAGCATGCAAGCATGATATAAAACATGCAAAAAATTCATACAATCTGCAAATTTGCATTTATAAAAATAATTTAATAGGAAATTTTGGTATCATATGCAATGGCAGAGGAAAGTCACAAGCTCAAGCGATGGCTTCCTGTTATAGTCGCAGTTGTGATAGTTGCAGCTGGGCTGGGAGTTCCATATGGGCTAGGCATTGTAACTTTTATGCACGGCCAGAATACACAAAACAGGGCAAATGTTAAGCCTGTCACAATTCCATTTGGCAAGTTTTACGAGATTTCGAATGTAGACTATGCTCCTGCATCACAGGTCAACGTCTATCTGTCATCATGGTATGGCTGCCCTATAGGCGCGGCAGATTCATGGATGCTCCTGGACTATTTTTCACAATACGTCAACATGTCATCCAACATTCAACTGAACAAGGCTCCTTTTGCAAACGATACTGCTGTTCCGGGCCTGCTTTTCAGGACGTTTTCATACGTTCACGCGGCAACAAATGATTCCAGCAAGTTTACTGTAAACTTCTATCCATATTATCTGTACAACCTTTACCTCAATGCAACTGCCGACGGTTTGAACAATGTTGAAGGCGGAACTCCCATCAACTCGAGCCAGCTCGTCTCTACCGGGCTTTCAGAACTCAACTTCTCCGGCATACCTGACCCGATCGTAAGGATAGTGCAGAACATCACTACCGTTGATCGCCTGAGTGGAACCAATACATCCTCTGCTTTCCTTTATTCACCGCATAAGATAAACACCGTAATGGTCATAACCGGGCCGGGAGGGACCTGGATCCTCAATATGTATGTTATAGATCCCGGATCGCTTACCTCTTACACTCCGCAGTATATGCTTGATCACTATGCTACTATGCCTTCTGTAATTAGTGCAGAAGCAAGCTTCGCGTCCGCTATGTCTGATGCATCGTCTCCGCCTACCTGTGTTTGATATGCCAGATCAGAATGACTTGGATATGCTTACGTCACGCACATGGACATAGGGCATAAAAGAAGAATGGATTTCCTGCCACCATTTGACATTCATCTGCTCCTTTGATACCTGATCTATGTTCATCAATATCCTTGGAATTTCATCACTGATCCTTATTCCCCTGACGGATCCTGTTATCTCTCCATCCTCCACCGTGAAGATGCCGTCCCTTGGTACGGTCGAAAAGATGCCGTTTCTGTAATCCTGGAACCTTGTATACCAGGCATTCTTTATGAAGAGGCCGCTCTTCATTTCATGTAAAATGCTATCAAAGCTCTCTTTTCCAGGAAGCATGTTCAATTGCCATGGATGCGGGGATATTACGCCTGCATTTCCCGTTGTCTTCGCCCCAAACTTTCTGGCGGTTGAAGTGGAGTGAAGATATGTCTTCAGCACACCGTTCTCAATCATCGGAAGGCGTTTTGTCGGAGTTGCTTCCTCATCTACCTGGACAGCCGCATCCCCATTGAAGTTAAGAGGATCGTCGACAAGGTTAACAATGCTTGAAGCAACCTTCTGGCCTACCTTGTTCTCGAAGCAGCTCATGCCAGCATCGACACTGTATGCAGAGAAGAGAGACGATCCATAGGTCATGAGGTTCCCCACCAGGTATGGTGACATTAGAACATCATATTTCCCCGGCTTGCCCTCGGAAACCTTTCCGCCGAGTTTTGCAGTTTCTGACGCTTCCCGTCCCATCCTTTCGAGATCCTTTGTACTCCTCTTCGAATCAAAACCTAGATGGCAAGACTCCTGTCCCGTACCTTCCCCGACAAAGGAGCGAACCAGCAAGTGCAGACCACCCTCTGAATATTCAACCTCATTTATCTGAGTATCCAGATACACGGTCGAGAATTCATTGTAAACTAGGCCTGCGACTCTGTCAGAACCTGCATTTAAGGCAGAAGTCAGGACAGTAGAAGCCATATCATCTATGTTTAGATCAATCTTCTTGAATTTTCGGAGAGAACCGTAAGAGTGTTTCTTATCGCTCAGTCCCATGTAATTAGTGTTCTCAGGCAGTGTGTTAAGGACCGAAACCGCCTTGTCTATCTCCTGCTCCGGCATTGCTACATTCGATATGGTGGTGGAAAATATCTTCCTTCCCCGTGATATAAAAATTGCGGCTGACTTCTCTGACCAGTGATTGAAGAGGTCTTTCGAGTCAGCAGAGAACCTGACCTGGTCAGTGTCAGTTACTGAGGTTGCGACGATGTACTCACTCAGATCCTTTTTTCTCAGTATTTTCAATATGTTTTCATTGAATTCCATTCTTTCACCTCACTGTATGTACAGGTCCCTGAGCCTTGCATGCGGGCCACCCATCCAGACGTCCACTCCCTGTTCGGGATCACCCTTTCCGCATTGACCGGCAAAGAATTCCATGTCTCTCGCGACTGCATCAATTGCTGAATAGAATTTTATCGTGTTTGTCTCTATTACGGGCCTTCTGATCTGTTCAGCAATCTTTCCGTTACTGATCCGGTAAGCCTCTTTTCCGACATACTTTTCATTGAACCTGATATCGTCAATGTTCCACTCAGTGAAGTTCTTGACATAGACGCCTTCCTTCACGCCCTCCACAAGTTCCTCAAAACTGTAATCACCCGGCTCAATGTATGTCGTGCTCATCCTGGGTAAAGGTTCCATGTTCCAAGATGATGATCTGCCTCCTCCATTCGGTTCCACTCCCTGCCTCGCGGCACTTTCCCTGTTGTGTATGAACTCGTCTGTATAGCCCTTCCTGTAAAGATATCTTTTTCGGGACATGATGCCTTCGTCATCGTATACATAGAAACCATAGCTTCCTTTCATTGATGGATCATCGATAACGCTCACCGCATCCGAACCGATCTTCATGGGTAGTTTTTTTCCGGTCAGAAATGACTCCCCTGCGAGTGCTCCCTCTCTTCCAACTATCCTGTCGTATTCGGTAGGATGACCGGCGGATTCATGTGCAACGATCCCAGAAATCTCAGGGCCGATTACAAGATCCATCTTTCCTGGTTTCATGTGATTCGCATGCATAGCTTTCTTTATTGCTCCGATATCGCCTGTTATTCTATCCTGAAGGTTCAATGTATCAAAATACTCATATCCACCGGTGGATCCGAATTCTCCTGTTGACTGCTCAAATTCGCCTGAATCAAGGATGCCAGCGAAATAGAAATAACTGACTCGTGAGAATTCTCCCCTGATCTGCGAGCCCTCGCTATTCATGAATGCCTGCTTCACCTTTCTGTCTGAAATGTAGTTCATTCTCACGCTTGCACCAAGAGTCTCCATAAGTGAGTCATTGTCCCTGAGCATTGAGATCTTATCATCCAGAGAAACATTATCGACCTTTTTTGATCCTGATACCACCCAATCCTTCTTCCCGTCGCTCTTCGTTACTATCCGGGACTTACCCTGGACCATGGATCTCTTGACTGCAATGTCAAGTGCCTTCAGGAGTTCATCGAAGTTTTCAGAATTTGAGAAAGATATGGCTAGGGAATTGTTCAAGACCCTCAGAGAGTAACCGGAAGATTTAGAATATGCTGCACCCTCAAATGACCCATTCCTGTAGGCAGCACCCGATCCTTCAAGCTCCATGAACCTGACTTCTGCATATCTGCTTTTCTTCTCTGCGGCATCAAGAAGCTTTTCACAGAACTCCCCTGACATATCTATGCCTTCTCTTTGATCTTGGAGAGACGTTTCTCGTAACCGTCAAATATGTCCGAGACACACTTCCCGAAGTTCCAGTTGTGGGCATCCATCGACAAATTGATTCTTCCAGAAAAAAGCCTGGTTCTCACTGAATACTTTGTCTTACCCTGCGTCTTGTATTTCTGCACATTGATATTGAGCTGGCCATTATTGTGCCCGGTAAGCTTGTGAAATCTCGTCATGAACTTGTCCGCGAGGAAATATGCAATATCATACAGGTCTTCTTCCCCCGGCTCAAGTCCGCTGATATTGACAAGGACACCTTCACCTTCATTGGAACCTGCTACAGTGTTCACGATAGTGTTCATCTCAACTATTCCAACAAGCTTGTTATCTGGATCGGTGATCGGTGCAATATGAACAATATTGTCAACCATCAGCGAAGCTGCCTTTTCAAGAGAATCCTCCTTTCTTAGGGCAGGGAGCTCAGATAGAAGCGAGGAGCATACTATATTTACAGTCTGCTTTCCGGGGGAGTATTGCCCAAATTTTATCCCCTTCTCTTTACCGAAGAGCTCACGGGTGGCATCGTCCAGCTTGAGTATTCCTGTGTATTTCCTGCGGTCATCTACAAGAGGTATCTCTACTAGATCCATGGATCGCATTGCTTCGACTGCAGAATCCACACCGTCCTTTTCATGTACAATCACCGTGTCATTAATCATTAGGTCTTCGCATGTCAGGCTTTTTATGTTGTATATCTCTGAAAGATGCTTCACTATGTCCGTTCTTGACACAATACCTACAATCTTGTCCTTCTTGAGAACAGGCAGGGCTACAAGTCCGCTTTCCACAAGGCTTTTGGCAACGGACTCAACATTATCATCCTCAGCGATTCCTGGAGATGGAATTGCATAATGTACGACCTTTGCGTTTGGACGAATACTGTGCCTTTTAAGAAGCTCCCTGTACGTAAGTACGCCGACATATTTTCCATCCCTGAGTATTGGGACGGTCTGGACCGAATTATCGCGCATTTTTGCAATTGCTTCTGTTATCACTGTGTTCTCATCCAGAGAGATAACTTCCCTGGTCATGATTTCCATAGCCTTCATTTTCTACCTCCAAAATTCAATTCTTAGCGATGATACTAAATCTGCAACACGTTTTAATACATTGTTACCAGCCTGCACCTGAGATATGAGGTCCGCTATCCTCTCCATGTCAGAAAATCCCATTCTTGAAATCTCGGACGTTCCGATCCTGCCGTCACGGTCAACAATTATTCCGCTCTTTTCCATTTTACTGGAGAACTTTATAAAATCCTGGATCCCGGAAGGCGAAAGAAGGACCTGATGTGATCTTGAATACCATGGCCCGAATCTTACGGGTATACCGAGATCATCAAGCGCTTTTCCAAGGTTCTGGGAATTCTTCTCCACAAGAGCAGCATACTCTTCCCCATGCCTCAGCATTTCTTCAGCAGCCACTCCCAAAGCAGCCACCCTGTTTGGATGCATGTTGTCCATAGTCATCCATGTCAGGTTTCTCTCAATCTTGGGGACAAGATCCAAATTATTTGTGAGTATCAGGCCGCCCTGGGGTCCAAAGAATGACTTGTGGGTAGATCCCACCAGGACATCTGCCTTGGACGATGCATCAGGCTGGAACTTGCCCCCTGCAATCAGGCCCATGACATGGGAGCCGTCGTACAAAATCTTTGATTCAGATTCCTCGGCTATTTCCGTTATTCTCTTAAGATCATAAGGTTTTACAAAAGCAGATTGTCCCAAAACAATCAGGTCTGGTTTTTTCTTCCTGACAGCCAATGCCATGGAATCATAGTCAATTTCCTGTTGTTCCGGCAGGTAAGGGATCTTCTCCATCCTGAGGGAGAGCATATCGGGAATGTACTCTTCCTGGTAACCAGGATAACCTCCGGCTTCTGAACCAATTGAATATATTGTATCGCCTTTTTTGGTAAGGGACTTAATTGCTGCCAAAACGGCAATATGACCACCAACAGGTCTGACATCTGCATATCTGACATGGTAAAGATCCTGAATACTTGTCCGGGTTTTTTCATAAATCTCTTCAAAGTATCTCGCTCCTCCATAGGAATTATTGCCATCGGGCATAATGTGCGAGTACCTGGACGCAAGATCACTTGATAGCGCCTCTTTCACGTCCGGGCTTATCTTGTTCTCAGAAGCCTGCAAATTAAGTGTTTTCGTTCGATACGTGTCATTTTTTCTAACAAGATCAAGAATTCCTGCCAAAATATTCCCTCTTATTAAAGAGAGGTAATAACTCTCTTGAATAAAGTTAAGTCGTTCAATGCGGCAAGTTTGGGCCAGAATCAATCGTTTAATGAATGAAGATAAAGCGATATGTAAGGCTCCATTGCCTTCAATAGCTTATTCCTTGCCTTGTTTATATGCTCCTGCATGGTAGATTTTGACAGGCCGCTTGATCTGGCCAAGTCCTCAATTTTCGCCTTTCTTGGTGAATTGAACAGTCCTAGGGCAATTGCATCCCTTAGGTACCTGACCTGCTTGGACGACATACTTTCGAAGATATCGCCCAGCGATATGCTATAAACTTCCCGCAGTGAATCAGGCAAGATATTTTTCTTCCTGACAAACTGTATGGTCCCCTCCATTGAAGCCGCGTCAAAGAAACCCTCCAGGTCTTTCTGCGAGAAAGAGATCAGTCTCAACGTTTCCTTTCCATTGCCATAGACGGCGGGCGCTTCCCATAACAGATTCATGGATTCAGCTAAACGTATGCTTGAGTTATGCGTTGTGCATCTGCATGAAATGGCAGATTCGCTGTGAGTACCGATCAAGCCGGAGTTGAGAATCCGGCTGTGTATTGCACTGGTAACCTCTGCGAGTCTCCTGTATGCTTCCTTCATCCTATCCTCTTTTCCGTACATCTCTACATAATCGATAACGGAATTGCACCACCTGAATATAGTGATTTCTGGAAACTCCTTTGATAGTTCACAAAACGGTGTCAGGTTATCCAGCTTCAATTCGATTTCTTCCATAATACCGTTCTAAAATGGCACCTGATATAACTAATTTCACATGTTATTTTTGTCTATTTGGGGTGAACAAGATAAATCATAATCCACTGACTGTTGAGCTGCTGATATTGCTTTTCTCCTATAAAGCATAGAAGAAACTAGTGCACGTATAACGAAAGAATGAACAGCAGTACTGACAGAGAGCCAAAGAATATTATCACATAACCCTGTATGAACCTCAGGCTAATATGGGGTGCTTTCACGATTATGGATGTTCCAGCCAATCCACCAAGCACAGCGCCAACTATGAGGGGCGGGGCAAAAGTCAGGCTGATTGATCCCGATATGTAGAAATGTAAAGATGCACCCATTATCGTTATGGGAAGCGTTGCGGCAACGACCGTCGCAATTGCAGTTTTAGCGTCTATCTTCTTGATTGCAGTCAGGTATGTGCCCATTATACCGCCTATCCCAATTCCAACAAATCCAGATACAGCACCAGAGACAATAGCAACCAGGCCGGTGTCGCTAGTGTGTGCCGTGCTGCTTTCCTTCTTTTGCAAGTTATACTTCCGCTGCCTTCGGGATGAATAAAGCGAGAATAGGCCCAGGGAAATCAATATTATTGCAAAGACGCCCTTGAAAACAATAGTCGAAACGTAATTCGTTATTTCTGTCCCGAGAATGCTTCCTACGACTCCTATTGGGGCTATGACCAAAAGAAGTTTCCTGTCTACCAGTCCCTTCCTTATGTCCTGGACGAATCCTACAAGGGTGCTGAATACGATTGTCAGAAGGCTGAGGCCTGCCGCGTCAATAGGTTTGAAACCGTATCCATAAACTAGGACAAGTACTATCATGACCCCGCCGCCTATGCCGGATATATTGCCAAGAAGCCCGACTGCAAGACCAATGGCGAAGATTGCGATAACCAGGATTAAGAGCATAGAGGGTCATTACAAGTTGGTTCATATATCTCAACGCATATCCAGTTATGCCAAGATCGTTGGTGTAATATATTCTCTCTACTAACTTGCAACCTTCCTTGCTGAGCACATTAATGCTGTAAAACTACTTCAAGCTTATCTATTTAGTAATAATTCTAGATTGCATGAAGGACAACAATTCTATTGAGAGCATGCTATCAGAAGTATCGCACCTGATTATAGGCAACAGGATACTCGATGTCGGCACGGGATTCGGTACTGTCGTAAACAAGCTTATGAATAGACCCGGCATGAAGATTGACACCGTGGACCCGGAAGCATGGTCATTTGATTCTCTTAATTCCATGCACAAGGATCATATAAAGTCTGGTCGCCTGAACCTCGTCAGGTCACGAATAGAAGACGTCGATTTAGGAAAAGAGACCTTTGATACATCAATTGCGATAGCATCACTGCACCATCTTAAGGATCCGGTAGCTGGACTAAAGAAGATGGAAGAACTGACCAGAGGGAGTGTAATAGTTACTGACTGGAACGAGTCATCCGCTGGAATTCACAATCCTCATTCAAGTGAAGATTTGGGAGAAAAAGAAAGATCATTGAAAAAGTATGCGAATGAATCAGGATACTCTATATCGGACCACAAATACTGGTATGTCCTGCATAAAAAGATGGAAAAATAGGAGATTTGGCTCGGGTAGATTTTATGAGCCTCATCGTGCCTGAAACATGTGAAAGGACATTCCTGATTTAGTAAAAAATTCATTTTCAGAAAAGAGTCATGTCTAAATCGCAACATGAACATTCGGATCGTAGGGTGGAACCAAGGTTCTCAAGTTACTCCAACCCTCACCTTCTTGTAGAGAAGAACTGCGATGGCAACCATGGCAATTGTCTCTATGACCGTAACCATGAGCTCAACTAGATCCGTACCGACTATTGTTGACGTGTACCCAGCTCTTACGACGTCTGCAATGTAGGTTAGTGGATTAATGTAAAACAATACTTTCAGCGCTTCTGGCGTTGTCGGCGATATAGGGTAGAATACTGTGCTCGCAAAATCGACCAGGAATATTATCAGGATAGTGAGACTATTGTATGCCTGGTTTGACTTTACCTTTGCAGCAATAGCTAGGAACATGCATCCAAAGAACAGGCTTCCCAGTGAGATGCTAACGACAATGAGACCGATGCCTTCCAGTGAAATTGGAGTATAGTTGAGGAATGCTTCTGATACAAGCATCATGATCCCTGATCCAAGAAAGCCGAATACGAGTGTTGTAAGGAGAATCCCGAACAAGTATTCAGCTCTCGTGTACGGGCTGCTTAATATCTGCTCGAACATTCCGTATCGCCTGTCGGACCAGAGAAGGCCGCCTGCAACTATTCCTGCGGTAGCAGTTTCAAAAGCAGCTATTCCAGGCGAAAGAAATTCCCTGTAGTTTATTGAAGTGGTACCAACCGGGATCTGGCTGATGAGTGTTCCAAACATATAACCCATGAAGATCAGGTATATCGTCGGCATAAGTACAAGAAAAACAAGTGTGCCAGGATCCGTATTGACCCTTACGTTTCTTATCATTAGCCTGTAGGAGTTAATTATGTTCATTCAAGCGCCTCCCGCAATTGTGCTGATGAAAACATCCTCCAACGATACCGCCCTGACGTTAAGCCATTCAACCTGCACAGACTCTGATGCTGCAAGCTTGATTATCTCCTGCATGGTCTCCTGTGTGTTACCTGTTACTATCCTGTAAGGCATTCCATTCTCAAATGGAGGTTCCACCCGCCCAGAGCTGACCTTGGAAAACATGGGTCCCGCTCCATTCTGATCTCCAGATAACTTCACCTCGACTGTTTTTAGACCATTGTAACCCGTCTTCAAAGCATCCACGGTGTCGCTCGCCAGGATTTTTCCATTGTTCATGATGGCGACTCTTTGGCATAGATAGTCAGCTTCTTCAAGGTTGTGTGTGGTAAAAAGAACGCTCAATCCATCCCTTGTCAGGTCCTTGATCATGTTAAGTATATTCCTACGCGCAATCGGATCGAGTCCGGAAGTCGGTTCATCGAGAAAGAGCACTTCCATGTCATGCATAAATTCCCTGGCAACCTGAACCCTTCTCTTCTGACCTCCGGAAAGATCCCACATTCGTTTTTTTCTGACGTCTGTAAGTTCGAAGGTTTTCAAAAGTGACTCTTTTTTTTCGTCACGCTCGCTTTTGCTTACTCCCCAGATAAAACCATAAACGTCAAAGGCCTTTTCAACGGTTGTGAAGTCAAAAGATTCATCCTGAAGGACAACTCCGATTCTTTTCCGAATATGGTTCCCTGCTGTACTTGGGTCCAATCCTAGAACCTGGGCAAACCCTGAACTTCTTTTAAGGAGAGTAGAAAGTATCCTGATAGTTGTTGTCTTGCCTGCGCCATTCCTGCCGAGCATTCCAAAAACCTCACCCTCTTTCACGGAGAAACTTATGCCGTCAACGGCATACTTCCTTCCATCGTATGTGTATTTCATGTCTCTGACTTCAATTGGAAAACTGGTCAATTCAAAAACCTCGCCTGTCATTGGATCTTAATAAAAATAGGTTTTGATAGACGAATTCCACAAAAATCGTTCTAGTGCTTTTCATCTATTATCCTCCCTGATATTCTTTTTCCTAACAATTGCATTTTCTGACATCTTCAAAGTGATCGCTTCAGCATAGTCGACTTCACAACCGTCCCCAAGCATGATATCATCACCGATGATCCTTTTGGCTATCACGCCCTCAAGTTCAGCTGTCCGGCAAGTGATTTCATCTATCTTTATGCTTGCAGAGTGAAATCTGCGCCACTGTCTGCTGATATTTACAGTATTGCAACGCAGGATTGTTATCTTTCCACGCGTAGAGCCAAGGTCTATTTGAATCGAATTGCATTCCACTATATCTGATTCAATCACACCGTCAATGTCTATGACATCAGCTTTTATTCGCTTCTTGATTGTGAGCGAACCCGAAGAGTCAATTTTTCCTGAATCAAGTTCTTCAGCTTTCAGGGACCCTGCCAGATCAAGAGATTCACATGAAATACTACCGCCAGCCACCAGGCTTCCGGAAACATCAAGACTTCCCGATAAAGTGATCTTACCCCCAATGCTTGCTGCACCTGACACATCCATATTTGAGACGTCTACATTGCCTGAAACCTTTACAGACCCTGAAACGCTTAACTCCTTGGCGTAGATCTCATCGAATTTCCCCAGCCCCATTACGTTGACTGTTGAAGTTCTTTCTGGTTCCTTATTTTCATGCTTTTCCTCAGAACGTTTTTCTTTCTTGCTACCTTCATCTTCAGGAGTCTTCCACCTCGTTAGTATTTCATCATATAGCTCTTGTGTTATAGTTCCTTGATCCAACTTTTCTTTCAGCTTTCTTTTCAGGTCTTCATCCATACTAGTCAAACGCTGATTCAAAGGTATTATAAATATTTATTTTGAACTTAATATTTAATTCGTGCAATTATTTTGTTAACCGATTCAAAAAATCAATTGGGTCGAGCAACAAAAAAGTTGATATTATACGAATAACTGCAACTTTGTGATTTCTCCAGTACATACGCTCACATCCAGAGCTAAGATGAATATTGTCGAGAGACTCTCAACATCAACATCTCCAGCAAGTCTAGCCGAGAGAATGGGCATGACCAGGCAGGCTATCGATAAACATCTGAAAGAACTTCTCTTATATGGGATAGTTGAGAAAATATGGGTTACGGGATCAACAAAACCCCGGCTGGAATATAAAGTCACGAGCCTGGGAGTGAGCTTCTACAAAAAGACGGGTAACTTGATACTGGAATATAGGGAAGAAGGAATAGCAGTATACAATGAAAAATTAAAATCGTTTGATCTCCGCCTCTTAAATGGGGATATTGATATGGCAAAATATGAGCAGCTCAAATCTTCCTTGAAAGAAGAAATGTCATGGTTTCTGGAAGAGAATGCAGTATCTTAAGGAAGAATATCCAATGATTCTTCTAATAATCATGAACGACTTCCAGATGCCAATTATCCAATAAATACAATTTTTTCGCTATAGGTATGCTCTGATCACATGTGCCTGAGTAACTTCTTTGCAAGTTTTGCTTCTCTAGTCCTTGGGTACAGGTCATTGTTAATGATACATGAAGTTTCATCTTTGTAATACTCATATTTTTCAGAATTTCCCTGCTCAAGATATAGACGAGAAAGCGCTGCGAACCGTATCACAAGCTTTGGAATTATAGATGGATCAGACAGTGCCGTTTCCTTATACTTTTCAAGATTGTTTTCGAGGGACTTTATTGCTTCTTGCTCATCCTTGCTTATCCCATTCACAGTAACCTTTGTATCGCCGTTAACCTTAAACAGACTCAGCGCATGAATAGCCGATCCGCTGCCTTCAGGGATCGCGACTTTGTATTCCTTCCTGATAAACATAATCACCCCGTGCCTTGAAGCATACACTATAAAGATCACAATGCTTACTATAAAAGAAGTTGACCAGGCGTAAACTAATATATGCTGGTACTGTGAAGAGTTCTGGAAAGCAATGTTTTGTTCGAGAAAGAAGGCAGCAAAAGTGAACGCTAGAGTCACCGCAAGTGGCAGCCACCTAATCATTTCATTGACAATTTCTAACAACATATTAATTTTGGCTCTTGATTGATCTTTCAGGGAGATTACAGTGAATTCATGGTCAATGCTGTCTGAAAAGGTTCCTTTATCTCTTATTTTCCCTTTTTTCATCCATTCTTCATGGAATTTCCATTGATTAGGCTGTCTTCCCATTCTTTTTCTTCCTTATCATGCACATGAGGTAGTGCCTAAGGCACATGAACATGCATTTCACCCATATCCTTGGGATGGTGGTAACGAAGACATGACCACCATGGAATATTGTCTTTCACCCCTGGATCGCTTCCTTGTTATCTGCATGTTGTGGCGGATGCTCTCCACAGGCAGCTTGTACCCTTCAGGGATCTATCCATAGTTGCATCCATTCCTCTTCCATGGGCGCCGAAGTATCCCTTGTACCTGTAGTTCATGATGCCGGGTATGTCTGGTCTGTCTGTGAATCACCTATAGCAAACATGAACGGATGCTGTTGTAACTGTATATTTGTGATTACATTTGTTTTTATGTTTTGTTATACGTATTGAAAAGCAGAATTTTTGGTAAGTTCATATAGAGAGAAATGGATACCTCTTCCAATGAAAGTATCTTTCAGGTTGATGGCAGCGTCATACAGGAGAGACGATGTTGCCGTGGAATTATTTGGCCGGACCAAAGAAGGTAAATCTGTCACGGCTCTATATAAAAACTTCAAGCCATATTTTGATCTTATAGATCCTCCAGATTCTTACTTGGCTGAACTAAAAAAATCAGAGGAATTTGTCAAAGCGGAAGACAAAACTCTATGGGTAGACGGCAGGAACAGAAAGATAAAGAGAATATACATAAGGTCGCCTTGGAAAGTCCCAGAATTCAGGTCATCATCGCCCGCTGACGTTTTGGCTGCGGACATCCCTTTTCATCACCGGTTCATTTATGACTTTGACTTGGGCGCATGTGTTGAAGTAGACGGATTCGAGGACCCGGAAGAGAAGAAAAAATTCACAACAGATATAGTCTTAACAGCGGATTCAGTTAAGAGCGTGGATGATTACAGTGTATCGGTGAAGGTTTTCAGCTTTGATATTGAGAACATAATTGAAACGAAGCAGATCCTTGTAATAGGATGGTCAATGGCTCACGGTGAGGAGAGGAGTACTGGAAGTTTTACCGGTAATGAACGTGACATACTCACGCAATTCAAGAGCTTCGTGAATCGCGAAGATCCTGATATTATCATAGGGTACAACATTGACGGTTATGATCTTCCCCTGCTTACGGAAAGAATGAAGGCAAATAACATAAGAGCTGAATTCGCGAGAGATTTTTCATCTCCACACAGGGTGCAGGATAGATACTGGAGGATGCATGGCAGGATCATAAGCGACGTTTGGTGGAACGTGAAAAAATACCTGCATCCCAAGTCGGAGACACTTAATGCAGTTTCTCGTGAGCTCTTGAATGAAGGAAAGGACAATATAAATCGCCTGAAGATAAAGGAGGAGTGGGATAACCGCCAGGACGAGGTCATAAAATACTGTATCAAGGATGCTGACCTCACTCTCCGGATATATGAGAAGCTCAGAATAGTAGACAGGAACATGTTCATGTCGACTGTGACTAAACTTCCCCTGGACGACGTAACTAACGGTGGTACCAGCAATTATGTAGATTCAATCCTCATACGTGAAGCGGACAGGAAGAACATCGGGGTAAAACTCACATATCGGGTGGATAAGACGGCGCCTATAGAAGGCGGATATGTGAGATCGATTGGGGCAGGTCTATATTCAAACGTTGTAGTGCTCGATTTCAAGAGCATGTATCCATCAATGATTATCAAGTACAATATTTGCTTCACGACGCTTAACCCGGAAGGAAATATAATTGCGCCAAACGGTGTGCATTATCTCGATAGAAGCCAGAAGGAAGGCCTGATACCTAAGATCCTGCAGGATCTGATGAGGCAGCGGGATGAGGTTAAGAAGATGGCAAAAAATGCATCCTCGGCAAGTGATCGTGACTACTACGACGGAGTACAGGGAGCAATAAAGATATTGATGAACACGTTCTATGGCGTACTGGCATCATCTTTTTACAGATTCACTAACCCGGAAATAGGATCCTCTGTTACGCATTACGCACGCAACACGATCCAGAACGTAATGGACAAACTTGAAAGAAGTGGTCACAGGGTCATTTATGGCGATACCGATTCGGTATTCATTGAATCAGGAAAACCCAATGTCGACGAAACTGTGAAGTTTGGAGAGGAACTCAGCAAAAGCCTTTCTGCGGAGGAAGGAATACTCCTTGATTTTGAAAAGGTCCTGGATCCATTCTTCTCGCATGGTGCAAAGAAGCGATATGTCGGTCGGATCGCCTATCCAAAAGATCAGGAAGGCAAGATACTTATCAGGGGATATGAAGTACGCAGGACAGATTCATTTGATCTTCAGAGTGAATCGCAATCCAAGGTGTTTGAATTCATCATGAATCGTGACCCGGAGGGGGCAGTCGAATATGCGAAGGACATCATATCCAAGATATCAAGGGGCGATTCTTCTATCCCAGTGCAGAAACTGGTCATATCCCGTTCTGTCCGGGATGAATCTGAATACTCTAACTCTGATTCTCTCGCCAACGTCAGAATAGCACGCAAGCTGAAGGAAATGGGAGAAACTTTCGTATCTGGAATGAAGGTGTCATGGATTGTTACTAACAGCCGCAAAACGCCTCAGGAAGTTGAACCCTACATAGAAGGACAGGCATTTGAATATGCGCCGGATTGGCTCTACTATTCCAAGAGGGTGAGCGAAACGCTGAACAGAATACTTGAGGGTTTTTCATTAAATGTTCTTTCAGATGCAAGGGGAGAAGCAAAGATAAAAGGAACCGAGGAACATACTAAGATCAGATCGCTGGACAGTTTTTGATTGTGGTTGTTATGGATTACACGGATTCATGGAACACGCTCGTGGGGCTTGCAATAATTTCTGGTTCCATTCGCATATCAAAGGAGTATGTTTCTAACATTGGGGATCCTGTCGAGAGTGGACTATTCCTCAGATCTATAGGCATGCAGAAAGGGCAGATAGCGGATTTCAGGGCATCTATAGAAGGATCTTCCCTCGCGGTGCATCTTGTTGAATTCTCAGACGAATATGAATTGCACTTAGACAGGTTCGATCCATCCAAGAATCTCTTGTCACATATTGTTTTTGACTACCTGCCAAGCATGCGTGGCCGCCGAATCATTAGACGAAGATGAATTCTTCAGGCTCAATAATAAGAAAATCCCTTCAGCTAGCTACTGGAGTTTGTAGTATTCTCCAGGGTCCACTACATTATGCTCTAATCCATCCATAAACTTGCGCGCATTTCGGCAGGCGTTCAGAACTGCCTCGCTGAAGTCCCCCGGGACCTCGCTCCCTTCATGCGGCGTAAAGATACAGTTTTCAGGTACATCATCAACTATAGCGGGTTCATTCCACCACACGTCTGTTGCGTAGATCCTTTCCGGGTAACGTTTCAGGTACCAGAAAATATCCGCCTTGTTTACAACTTCCGCCTTTGATATATTCACTATAAGGTTGCCGTTAAACATGTTCAGGGCGTCGCTGTTTACAAGGCCACGGGTCGAGTTTGTTAATGGTAGGCATATTACCATGATATCGGACTGTGCAATCAGCCTGGCAGCTGAGGCGGCAAATTGATCCACATTAAGATCTTCCTTCTGTGTTCTTGTATAGGCAATAACGTTCATCTGAAAGGCCCTGGCTATCTTAGCTATTCTTGACCCGACTTCACCATAACCGAGGATCCCGATAGTCTTATTCTTAAGGGTCTGCACTGGCTCCTTCTTGAAGATACGCTTATGTGTCCTTAAATTGTGGTAAAATACCTTCTTTACGGCAGGGAGAATCAATGCGAATGCCTGTTCAGCAGCTGAATCCGCGAATGCACCAGGATTGTTGCATACCTTTACCTGTGGAGGAATGTCTTTGAGGTTGAGGTTATCTAGACTGGCGTATATGCTCTGTATCAGTTTTGTGTTGGCGTTGATAGCATACTTAGTTGCCACTATCTCCACATCGCCACTACCGTCACGGTCCACTGTAACAGGCTCCCCAAGTATTTCAGCACACTGCTTGAGGAGATCTGCATCTACGTTAAATGTTATAGATACTGGCATTTTGATTCAGTCAGCGAAGGGTTATTTAGAGTCTGTTCATAAACATATCTTTGAGAGGGCTCGGTTACATCGGTCAAATCATTGCGGAAATCTAGTATAAGGGTTGATCGATGATACTTATAACAAGCTGCACATTCCTATTTAGGCATAATGTCAAAAGATCCAAAACCGCTGAATGAAAGGCAGAAGCGGATAAGATATTACATACTGCTCAAGCGCCTCAATACCGACTTCCTGATCGGCGAGATTGCGATCGCCGTCATAGGGCAGCTTCTTTTCAGTTCTGCCTCAAAGGCATACCTATGGCTTATCCCATTACTTCTTGTGTTGCTAGCCTTCACAATCCATTCGTATCTTATTTCCCTGGCTAATAGAAAATACAGGAACATAAAATCCGGCATGCTTGATAGTGCACGTTCAATCAAGTCAATCCTCATATTCCCGCTTTTGGTTATGCTTTCTTTCCACGTTCCGGCAATGGCACACTCCTTGCCAGGTTATTTTGGTCTCATCACTGGGATCTGTGTTGCAACATCAGTATCGATTTTCATCTATTTTTTTCCCATGATACAGGAGAGCAGGATTCTTGGAAGAAACTCCAAGTATGTTTTCATGGATAGACAGAACCTGAAGGCACTTAGAGAAATATTGCCGGAGACAATGAGGGATGCCACTATTGTTTTGACAGAAAAAAGAGGGAAAAATTTTGCCAACGCATTTGTCATAGGCAATAAAAAGCCCATAATTCTGATAACAAAGTATATGGAATCTAATCTTACTCATGATCAACTATCGGCCGTCATCGCGCACGAATATGGTCATTTCGTCCATGGCGATAATCGGAGATTGAGATTGGGCTACATAGCTTTTATTCTGGTATACTTTAATCTGCTTGTTCTTTTTTCCTTCATTATTCCTGGATTGATTATTCTTTACTATCTGGTTGCTTATGTCGTCTTTTACTTTGTGTCGCTGAGCTCAGCCGGAAAACAGAGGAAAATGGAGTTGAGGGCAGATATCTTTGCAGCAAAATCAGGTCTTGCTGAACGGTTGAAATCGGCACTTACAAGAGTGGACGATCTTAACTTTATGCCATCCGACATACCTGAGGGTGCAGGAAACACGCATCCCAGTACCATTACAAGGTTCAACTGGCTCGAGCAGAATAATTTTTAGATGCGATTAGCTATGTGCTGTAACAGAATAAGATTTTATCCTGTGATTAAATGATCTGCTGTGCTGGATGCTTTGATAGTGGGCGCGGGGCCTTCAGGTTCATATCTGGGGCACCTTCTTTCGGAGAAAGGATTCAATGTAAAGATACTCGAAGAGCATCGAGAGGTCGGGCGCCCGGTTGAGTGCACCGGCCTTGTTTCCGAGCGAGTTTTCAAAATGGCTCATTCCAGATCGAAAGTGAACAGTGTATCAGGTGCAAACGTTTTCTTTCCTAACGGCAAGAGCATACATATTGCAAAGGGAGAGAAGACAATAGTTATGGACAGGGATCAGTTCGACAAGGACGTTGCTGCAATGGCAATAAGTTCTGGCTCGGACTTTTCCATACATTCAAAGGCAATTGCCGCAAAGGTGGGAGAGGACGCGGCAACCGTGACTTACAGGGAGGACGGAGAAAAGAAGGAGATCAAAGCAAGTATGGTGATCGGGGCGGACGGAATAAACAGCGTTGTACGCAAAGACCTGTTTTCAACAAGGCCGGGAAGGATAATTTCATGCTACCAGGTTGACTCTGCTGCAGAGCTCGAGGACCAGGACAGCGTTAATGTGTACGTTGGATCTGATTCATCCAGCGGGTTTTTCGGTTGGGCTACCCCAAGCGGCAAACTTACCAGAATAGGTGTCGGGAGCTATCATTCACCAGCTTACAGGTATTTCCTCAAGATCAACGAGAGATTTGGTAAGGACAAGATAGTAGGCATTAACGGTGGGAGCATACCCGTGAAATATCTGAAGAGAACATATGGAGACAGGGCGCTGCTTGTCGGAGATGCTGCAGGGATTGTTAAGCCATTAAGCGGGGGCGGGATCTATACGGGTATGGTGTCATCAGTTCACGCTGCTAAAGCAATTGAATCCGCATTTGATGCCGAAAACTTCTCTGCGAAACATCTTTCCGCATATCAGAAAGCATGGAAGCATGAACTTGGCAGGGAACTCTGGTTTGATGGAATGATCCACAGGCTTTTTGGCGGGATAAGCGACAGGAAGTTCAACGCGCTTTATGACGTGCTTGCAACTCCTGAGAGCATAGATATTATCAATGGGACAGGTGACATCGACTACCCATCCAGGGTTGTCATATCACTCTTCCTCAAGCGTCCCAGGCTTGTTTCAAGAATGCTTTTTACGAGATAATGTCAAAAAATCTTTACTACTCGTTATTGCTTTTGCTAGTCACTTTCTTCTGGGGGGTGACTTTCCCTCTTATCAAGGTCTCTTTGGAATACATCAGCCCTCTCCCGTTTTTGGCCCTGAGATTCTCCGTCTCTACAATAATAATACTGCCGTTTATTGCACGAAAGAGACAGTTAAGGGAGCGCAAAGCAATGATTTATGGATTCTGGGCCGGTTTCTACCTCATGCTTGGATACGTGTTTCAGACAATTGGTCTCCTTTATACCAGTGCTGGCGCCTCCGGTTTGATTACCGGCCTGTATGTCGTTATCCTCCCGATCATATCAATTGTGTATCTGAAAACGAGGGTAAGCGCCGTCATTATAGTTTCGTCAATAATTGCGTTCACCGGTCTCATAATAACATCAGCAGGCGCTGTTTCAGGACCTCTAGGTTGGTTTGGAGACATACTAACGATGGTATGTGCAATAGCTTATGCCATGAACCTTGCCTATCTTTCAAAGAGGGCCGCCGATTTTGACAGTTACGTCTTCAGTTTCTACCAGCTCTTTATTGTTGCAGTGTTTTCGGCCATAGCGATACCCTTCATTCCTGGAGAACATTTTGTAATAAACTCCTATGTTGTATTTACGATTATATTCACGGCGCTTCTCGCAGGGGTACTTGCAATATTTGTCACTACAAGGGCAATGATCTACGTGGAACCTTCTGTTGCGGGCATAATATTTGTTGGAGAGCCGATATTTGCCGCACTTACTTCCGTGTGGCTTATTAACGAGCACCTTTCATTGTATACAATAATTGGTGGAAGCATAATGGTTATAGCAATTTTCATAGTATCCCTGAGCAAATACATTGAAAGCAGAACTTCTGCATCAGTTTCCAGGCTGCCCGACACCTGACCGGATGTCTATGGCAACCCCTCGCCTGAAATACCTGATTTCCCTGCCAGATACAGTTGACTTGCCTATCGCTATCATGGTACCAGTATGATCAACAACAAGAGTGTCATTCCCGGGAACTATCTCCTTGTCTGAATCCATTATGAACTTGAAGAAAACGTTCTTGCCCTGAAGATTGAAATCCCTGCTCTCATCTGATACCATTACCCTGCACTTCATACCAGGGAGTGCCTTCTCGAGGAGTTTTGCTCCCGCCGTTGTAAATGTCAGGAACCCGTCGCTTGCACGAAGGGTTGCGATCAGATCCTCTCCATATGATACAGTCCTGATGCGATCTGTTTTTCTTGACGTCCTGATAGTGCAGGAATCAGGGAATATCTGCGATGAATTCGCAGTAGAAAACTGGTATCTGGCTATCATTCTGATTTTCTCCAGGTCAAATCGCCTTTTTCCTTCTGCATTAGAAAGTTTAGCAGGATCATCAAATTCAATTATCGCTCTGCGTGGAAACAGTCTTGAAAGCACTGCCTGCATATTGCGCTTCCCTGCCGAGCGGGACAGAATGCTCTGCTGCACCGGATAAGTATCCCATAACTCTATCGGGACAGGTATCCCATTCCAGTTCCTAACGAAAACAGCAGTTGAATTTTCATAAGCCATTACCAGCCTGGATTCCATTGAAAGAACCGGTGAAACCAGGGCATCATCGACTATCAGGATCTGCTCATTACTGCGTGCAATTTCCTTTATGCAGAAATTCCTGAGCCTCTGGTATATCGGGTCCCTGGCATCCTCTGCATCTGTATAGTAGAAGGGTGTTTTCCTGGAATAGGGTTCGAATGCGCTGACGTCCTTGTAACCAAGGAATTTCCTGTATGCATCCATTAGGTACGGATGTGACCTTGCCTTTCCTTTCACGTATCTCCTGAGAGACTGTTCAGCTATGCGCTGCTTGATCTCTGATATCTCGGCAAAAATGGCAAACAGGTTATGTGTTGCAAGCGCCTTCGTTTTCTCCTCTCTCTCAAGGTTTCTGAGCTCGCTTATAGTATACCTGTCGGCAAGCGGGCTCCATGCTGGCATCTTTTCCATGTCGGAAAGATCGAGAGTACGATCCTGCATAAGCACGCGGTCATCCCTCGCATACTTTATGTACGAAGCCGAATCAAACATGTCCACCCCTGCGAGCACGGATAAGGCGAGAAACATTGGGTGCCCTCCGCCAAAAAGGTGAATCGGCTTGGAAAAATCGGCATTCATCTTGGCAGAATGTATTGCCGAAACGAGGTCTGCATATGCATAGGATTCAAGCATTGGAACAACACCGCCAATTGGGAGGTACCTGACATTTGAACTGCTCATTATTCTCGCAGATCTTCTCCTAAGCGACGGATATACCGATCCCTGGATGGTGCCAGCGTATATCGTTCCGTCATCAGGCAGTTCCTTTGCTCTTTTATACGTCTCCTCAACGGCGTATTTAGCCCTGGAGAATCCATCGTCTGGAGTAGAGAATATGTCTAGAATTGTGCAAATGTCGCTTCCTATTCTCTTCTGAAAATCAAGCATATCCACGTTGCTGTATTCAATGCCGCCGTATACATAGGACTGGAATGTTCCAGAATCCGTCATGATAGGTCCATCAAATCGGACAAGTGCATGCACGCCTTCCCTTACAGCCCTTTCAGCTAGATCCGGTGTTCTCTTGATTATATAACTATTCGTGATGAGCGCCTGCATTCCAAGCTTCTTCATTTCGCTTGCACTGAGTACGATTATGTTTGGATTGACAACGGGCATTACACCGGGCGTTTCTATCATCCCATGTGGAGTCTGGAACTTTCCTATTCTCGCCAACCCATCACGATCAATAATCTCAAAAGTTCCATTCTCAGCCAAGCAGCAGCACCGTTACTCCTCATAATAATAGTTGCCAGTGGCTTTCTGCTCACGGTCGAGCGCACTTCCTACCTTGTTTATTCTTGGCCTGTTTGTAGTCTTGTCTCTCCTGAACGTGATACCGACTGTCTTGAGAAAAGTATTCATCCCGCTCTTCATTGGCAAGGGCCCTTCTGATTGCCCGAATTTTCCGGGCTCTCCATTGAATACGATAAGACTATCGGATACGAGGTCAATGAAATATATGTCATGATCAATCACTATTGCGCTCTTCCTGTTCCTCTCCATGACCTTTTTCAGTATCTTCGCTGCCTCCATCCTGTACGCTGAGTCTAGATGCGCTGAAGGTTCGTCCAGCAGATACAGATCCGCGTCAATGGCAAGGTTGAGCGCTATAGAGAGACGTTGAAGTTCACCGCCCGAAAGTTCAGGTACATTTTTCAGCATGATGTCGTCGATGCCCAGTGGATGAAAGACCTCTGCCTTAACGAACGAATCCGAGAACTTCTCCTTCAGGGCAAGCATGAGCATATCCTGGCATGTTCCATCAAAATTCGTGGATATGTACTGCGGCTTGTATGCAATCTTGATGTTCTTATCTATTTCACCGGAATCCGGGAGCATCTCTCCCGCGAGGAGTCGAGCAAAGGTGGTTTTGCCAAGTGCATTTCTGCCGAGGCAGCCTACTATCTCACCGGAATGAATCTTCCCTTCGTCAACAGAGAGGGAAAAACCATTAAACTCCTTCGTGAGCTTTGACCATTTAGTAACCTCGAAGCCGCTTTCATAGCGGTGCATTGATCTTGATTCAAACTTTATCTCATCCGGTCTTATTCTTATATTTTCCTCTCTTAGGAAGCCTGAAAGGAATGAATTAATTGCCCTGCTTGAAGTGCGTATTTCCGTAATGACGCCATAAGCGCCGGGCGTTCCATACACAATGTGAACGTTCTCAGCTATCCAGTCCATAAGCGCCAGGTCATGCTCTACAATCATGACGTTCTTTTCCTGTGCAAGTGAAGAAATGATCTCCGCCACCTTAAGGCGTTCTCCAACATCCAGGTATGATGACGTCTCATCGAAAAGGTATGTGTCTCCTTCCCTGATGACCGAAGCTGCAATCGCCATTTTCTGGAGTTCTCCACCAGAGCACTCCTTAACATCCTTGTTCAGCGAATTCGTGAGTGAAAGCTTCTGAATCATATCATCAAGCTTACCATTTTCCTCTGTTTTTTTAAGAATGCTCCCGATGGTTCCGCTGACAACCTTGGGGATCTGGTCGACATACTGGTTTTTCAATATGACCTTGTTCTTTCCACCGTATAGATCCTTGAAATATTTTCCCATTATATTATTGGAAAACTTTTCCAGTACTAAATCAACGTCACCTGGCTTCTCATATTTGCCGAAGTTTGGTACGGTTATCCCGCTGAGAATGTTGAGTGCCGTGGTCTTTCCTGTTCCATTCTGGCCAAGAATGCTTGTAACTTTTCCCTTGTTAAGCGTTGGATAAAAATAAAGCCTGAACTGGTTCTCGCCATACTGATGGAAGACCTCTTTATTCAACTCATCAGGCAGCGTGATTATTTTTATTGCGTCAAAAGGACACCGCTTTACGCAGATCCCGCAACCAATGCAAAGAGATTCCGTTATTACTGGTTGTTCATTTTCGACTGGGAATTCTATGGTCGGGATGCCGCTCCTAACGGGTGGGCAATAGAACCTGCACTCATGATTGCATTTCTTCGGGTGACACTTTTCCTTTTCCAGGATTGCAACATGCATTTGCAATCACTGGGTGGGTTTCCAAAAATCCTCTGGCATCTGGTCGTAGATCTGGAAATCTTCGGACTCCTCAACCAACTTTTCCTCTACCTTGTATTTTGAGAGAACATCTATCTTGTTTACATTAAGAATCCAGTAATGGATCCTCCACTCCCTGCCATCGTAAAGAGTTGTTTCTTCCCTCTCGGTCTGAAGAACACCGATATCTTCCATCGTATAGAAGGCATCCCTGTCTTCGGGCTCAAGCATGTTGTCTATAACCCTATCGTTGTAACCAAAAAAGTTGATGAGATGTTCTGCGGCATCTATTGCCTCATCGCTGCTCATTCTCCTGTTTTGAAGGCTTAGACCCTTGCTTATAGCCGATGACAGCTTAAAAATATCAGTGTAATGTCTATTTGACGAGTCGTTATTTGCGCTTTTAGTAACATTCTTCATAAAACACCATATTTTGATCTTTATTAGCCACAGGAGAGTGCAAAAACATTTATAAGGTTATTGTGGAATTTTCGCAACTTTCTCTTATGAAACGATTATGAGGCACTTCAGCCAGTATGTTGCAAAATATCCGCTAAAGCTGGCACTTTTCATTAGAAAGATTTATTAGCAGCAAGCATACTGGATTTGATTGGAGTATTTTTCCACGAGAAACCAAAAAAAATATCACCATAGGAAGATACGGCTTAGTTCGAAAAAACAAATTAAAGCGTTCTCAAGTCACTGTAATGCTGACCCTTCGAGGAAGAATTGGTATTATAACTATCGAAACAACTCCTATTAGTATTAGAAGCCACATAGAATCCGATAAAGAGACATTCAGCACCCTGTAGAGAAGGGAAAAGAGCCCTATCCCCACTGCGCCTCCAATTGTACTACCCAGACCCCAAACAAGACTGTTGGAGGAAGCTGATACCGATTCGGGTGTCAATTGTTTCACGTACTCGATAAGTATCGGAAAGATGCTGAATACGAAGAATGCAAAAAGTGTAAGAAAAATAACCATGAGGTAAAAATTTGTAGTCAGCATAAGCAGAACAGTTGAAATAACGGCAAAAACGCTTGTCAGCGTGACAACAACTTTTCCTCCCCAGGCCGAGGTTAGATACCCAAAAAGTATCTGGCCAACGACAGGAGCAAGAAAAGCAAGTGAAATAACCTCAGTTACCAGATTGCTATTTTTCAGAACGCTGTTGAAGTAGTATGGCATAAACGTGTAAAGTCCAGTAGAGAATATGGAGCGAACAAAAATAACAATCATGAGAAGATAAATGAGGGGCATGGTTTTTGTTGCTCCCGCTGTGGCCTTTTTCTTTTCGCTTTTTCTGTGCGGAGTGCTATTCCTCCTGAAAGCAGATAATCCGCCAAGGACAAGTATGGAGGCTGCAATTTCATAAAGTGCTATTACGTAGAGAGAGCTAGTAATTCCAAAGAGCGGAAGCAGTGCTGCAAGTATTAGCGGTACAACGGATCTTCCTATACTGCCGATAGAGCTGTTGACACCGAGAAGTGTTCCAGAAGACTTGCCCTTGAATGCGCTGGATAGGACGGATCCTCCTATCGGGTGATATACAGACTGGCCAAGCCCAAATAAAGCGGTGCCGGAAAGTACAATAACATTGACCTGCTGGATATGCAGGAATGCAAAGGCAAATAGCGACAGAGCAGCACCCTGTATCGCCAAACCAAGGAAAATGAGCAGACCGTCCCTGTCAAGCATGTCCGCAATTCTTCCAATAAACGGGCTTACAAGTCCTGATATAAGGTTATATATCATGGCGCCAAATCCAAGTATTATGAAATTCACATGAAGCGCGGTGTAGTAGTTGATCAGGACAGGAAATATCAGGAGGTTACCGTCATTTGCAAAGTGTGCCACCGACGTGAACGTCAACGCTGAAATTTCCCTTTTCATGCACTCCTGAATCGCTTCCCGATATATATCGGAATCACCGTTTATTCTAACATAATGGCGAAAAAGGCTCAATAAAGAACCATTTAATTTATCCTTGACATCAGCAATGCATGGGAAAAGTATTCTTCTTCCCCGCCAGATCCGAAGGTTGCGGTTTAAATGAAACAGGTTCTTTGCAGTTCGAGGTTTTTTCTTCCGCTTCTCTCAATAAGTTGGATAATAAAGTAATGCTGCATGGAAACAATTTTTTTCATTTCGCTGTCGAAAGAGATGAGTTGGAAAGACTGCTTGATAGCGTAGATTTCAGCGAGAAAGAAAGGTCGATTTTTTCATTCATCGCAAAGAATGCAGGAAGGAAAAGACACGGATTTGCATTTCCATCCCTGATGGCAATAGTAAATTGCACTCCAGACTCTTTCTATCCAGGCTCGAGGGTGGATCCGATGAACAAACTATCGGTGGAAAATATATTGCAGATGAAAGCCGACATTATAGATATCGGCGGGGAAAGTACCCGTCCTGGTTCCAAGAAGTTGCCCGTTAATGAAGAGATCAATAGGCTGGTTCCTGTTGTCAGTGATATTTCATGCAGTTCAACCATACCCATATCTATTGATACGAAAAATCCAGAAACACTTGAGCGCATGCTGGACTTTCACATCAAATATGCAAATGACATTTCTGGGTTTTCTGAACCACGCATGAGAAAAATTGTCAGGGAGAATAACCTCGAAGCGATCCTTATGCACTCGAGAGGGACACCTGAAACCATGCAATCCATGACTCATTATGACGATCTTATTGCCGAACTGGTTGAATTCTTCTTCGACAGGATTTTATTGCTGACTAGCGAGGAAATAGGCATAGATAAGATCACACTCGATCCTGGAATAGGATTTGCTAAGACCTGGGGAGGCAACCTTGAAATTCTCAGGCGCATCGATTGTCTGGATCTAGGCCTCAGGATCCTAGTTGGGACGTCAAGAAAAAGTTTTATCGGTCATGTGACAGGCCAAGCAGTGGAAAGAAGACTTCCCGGAACCATTTCGACTTCAATTTATCTCGCACAGCACGGAATAGATATCCTCCGGGTTCACGACGTGAACGAGAACCGTGAGGCTCTGCAAATGATTAGATCAATTTGTGATTTCGGGAATGAGTCCCTTTGAAAGGCACTCTCTGCAGTATCCCCTTATAATTACGTCGACATTGTTTACTTTGAAACCCTTTGCCTCGGCGTTTTTGCCCAGATCATTGCACCCAATCTCAACATCCTCTATCTTACCGCATGATAGACATACAAAGTTTGCGTGCTTTTCAAGGTTTGTTTCGTACCAGGTAGTACCATTAGCCTCAAAAGAGGTCAATATTCCTGACATTGTGACTGCCCTGAGTATGTTGTAAACAGTGGCAACGGTGATCGAAGGTTCGACCTTCACCACAGACTTATAAACATCCTCTGCAGTGAAATGTCCCGGTGATTCGTTGATATATTCTATAACTCTTAATCTCTGTGGAGTTATCTTAAAGTTAAATTTCTTTAGCTTCTCAACTTGTTCTGCTAGAGCCATGAGACGAGAATCAATTCTCGATTAATAAGTATTTACACTTATATGATAGGACTTATCAATTTCGTCCTAAATTATTTCGCAATCATCGGTAAAAATGAACTCTTTACAGGCTATATAAGCTAACTTGTGGGGATGCTCGTGCTCAATGATCCTGCCTTATTCTGTTTATGCTTTAGCACAATTCCACTCAAATATCCGCATTTTTTGCAGTTAGCGTTCCTGTCAAGTCCTCGCACATCGCTTGAAAATCCTTTCCTGTATATAAGAAGGGACCCGCAGGCCGGACAATAAGTTGACTCTTTTGCGTGTCCTGGAACATTTCCAAGGTAGACGAATTGCATACCTTCCTCTTTCGCAAGTCCATAGTGCTTCTCGAGTGTGTTCAGCGGAGTTGAGGGGAGGTTCATCATTTTGTAGTCTGGATGGAATCTGAGGAAGCTTAACGGTACCGATGTACCGACCCTGGTTTTTATCTTTCTTATCATTGTTCTTGCGTCTTCGAGGGAATCACCGACTTCTGGAACTACTAAATCTGTAACTTCAACGTGGATTCCCTCAGTTATGGCCTTTTCAATCGTATCGAAGATAGGATCCGCAGACGGTACTGAGATGTATTTGCGATAAAAAGCACTGCCAGCGTTTCCCTTAAAATCTATTGTCATGCTGTCCAGAAAAGTGGAAGCGTATTCGATTGCTTCCGGCGTTTCATAGCCGTTGCTGACGAATATGTTTATCAGACCTTTCTCCTTAGCCAGAATGCCAACGTCATGTGCAAATTCCATGAAGACGGTGGGCTCATTATACGTGTATGCAATACCACTGCAGCCAAGTTCAATGGCCATCCGGACTATTTCACGGGGTTCGATAGGGGTTCCATGAACATCTTTTCTCTGGCTCATGCTGAAATTCTGACAATACTGGCACGCGTAGTTGCATCCAGTTGTACCGAACGACAAAATACGAGAACCCGGTAGCATGTGCAGTACCGGCTTCTTCTCGATCGGATCTACCTGGATAGAGTAAGGCATTGAGTAGGTAAGAAGATCAAGCTTTCCACTTGCGTTGACCCTGATTCCACAGAATCCCGATTGACCAGGGCCGAGTTTGCATCTTCTCAAGCACGCAGTGCATGTGACACGTTGGTCGCGATCCCGGGTATAAAGCACTGCCTCCATATCCAATGTAACATAATCCTAGCTATAACTATTGCTCCTATTCTTGATAAGCTACGAAGGATGCATATCCCACGACACTGCTGTAGTCTCCGCTGGAGTCTCCTGAATTGCTGTGGTTCAGGAGCTTGATTCTGCCATTCATTTTTCTGGTTAGAAGCATAAGGGATGCGATAGGGCCATATCCGCATGCAGAAGCATTTATTCTCTCCATGGTCGAATAGAAGGATACCATGTCGAGGGATTCGATTGCTTTAATCATTTCCGAATCCTTGGCATCTGCCTCTTTTGCCGGCTCATAATGAGTCAGATCAGAACTTGCCACAATTATACGACCCTGATGCAGGCCTGCCAGGACAGGAGCCAGCTCCGCAGCCCTTTCAATGGTCTGGTCTCCCATTGAGATTGGAAGTATTTCGCAGTCATCTTTGAAGATATACTGCAGCCATGGTACCTGAACCTCTATGGAGTGCTCTTCGCTGAATGCTTCTGCTGAAGCTCTTATTTGATTACGGATCGAATGCAGGTAATTCAAGGCATCCTCATCTATTCTACAGTTTCCAAGAGGAGTCTCCCACTCACCTTCCGGATAAAAATACGTTCCGTATGGATAGCCTGAATGCTTTGGACCGACAAGAACAAATTTCCTCCTCCCGTCTCTTTTTATTGCGTTGAAAGCGAAGGAAGCCGTATAACCGGAGTAAATGTAACCAGCGTGGGGCACTATAACGCCGATTATATTTCTGAATTCTGCCATTTCCTTGGACCGTGACAGGAGTTGATCTATCATGCCGCTTAAATCAATCCTGTCAGCTGGATAGAACATGCCGGCTACCGATGGCTTTCTTCTCAACAACGTTAATATCAAGGCTAGAAATAAAAGATTGTCTTTATGGCAACAAAGTCTGGTGAATCAGCAGAAAAAGGAAAATTCCTGACATCGCTCGCAAGACAGGCAGTCGAAACCTACATCAAGGAAGGCAAAACGCTCACTGTTCATGACAAAGATCCAATGCTCCAGAGAAAAGCCGGCGTCTTCGTAACTATCAAGAAAGAAGGCGAGTTACGCGGCTGTATAGGATATACAGAGCCTCCTTGGCCTCTCAGCCAGACGCTTATTAGGGCTGCTGTCGCGTCTGCCACCGTGGATCCAAGGTTCCGGCCAGTGTCTTCCCGGGAACTTGGGAGCCTGGAGTATGAAGTCACAATACTGACGGAACCAGAACAAATACACCCCACTGATCCTGAAGACATGCAGAGGATACAGATAGGGAACAACGGACTGTTGATTGAGTCACTAGGGACAAGAGGACTGCTCCTCCCCCAGGTTGCCGTCGAGGAAGGATTCAATGCCACCGAATTCCTGGACGCGACATGCGAGAAGGCAGGACTTTCACCCGGTTGCTGGAAGTCCAGTAATGCAAGGGTCTTCTTGTTTAAAGGGATTGTTTACAACGAGACCGGGTAAAAATGAAAAATTGTTATACGTGTCAATATTCATGAGTCATGACTTATTCTGTTGTGGCGATGGACTCCGCCGAGGATCTTATCGGCGTTGCTGTTGCCAGTAGATTTATAGCTGTGGGGGCTGTTGTTCCTTGGGTGAGGTATCGTGACGGTGCAATAGCAACGCAGTCTTTTGCAAATTACACTTTCGGGCCGGAAGGGCTTGATCTTCTTTCCAATCATTCCGCACAGGAAACGCTGAAAATTCTCCTGGACAAGGATCCACTCAAGGAGAAGAGACAGGTGGGAATCATAGATAGAGAGGGTCGGGTAGCGTCGTTTACCGGCGAAGAATGTTTTGACTATGCAGGGAGCATAGAGGGTAAAAATTTCACCGTTCAGGGAAACATACTCACTGGAAAAGCAGTGCTGGAAAGCATGGCAGCGGAGATGGAGACCGATCTGCCATTTATGGATAGAATGATCCTTGCCCTTAAAGCCGGCGAGAATGCGGGTGGGGATAGCAGGGGTAAACAATCAGCGGCAATTCTAATAGCAGGAAAAAACCTTGAGTTTGAAGAATCTTCTGGTATCGTCATGAATATAAGGGTTGACGATCACCCCGATCCTGTCCATGAACTCGAGCGTATCTCAAAGGTATGGAAAGCAATTTACTGGGATACCACGAAGTTGAAGCTTGAAGACAGGAGGAGTGACATAGATGCTTCAATTAAAAGGCTTGGTTATCACGATCTACTGAAATGGGCCAACACGCACGGCCTCGAGCATAATATAACGAAGTCAGATATAGGCTCACAAACGCTGGATGCACTGCTCTACGAAAGCGAATCTGCTCTTCCTAATAAAAAACCAGGAAGAACAAAATCATAATTTAATTACCATCAGGGTCTTTGTATCCACTATCCCGCTTATGTTTCTTATCTTGCTGACTATAAAATTCTCCAGGACGGCGTAATCCTTCGCGTCCACTTTCACTATGATGTCATATTCCCCGAAGAGAGTGTAAATTTCGCTAACGTTCGCCATCGCGGCCAGCTCAGAGTAGACCTTTTCTTCTGCTCCCGGCTTTGTATTTATCAAAACGTACGCTATGACCAATTCGATCTACCGGTCTCTTTAATTGTATTTTATAGATAAACATTGCCCACTAATCTCGGAAAATCTGTTAACTAGCATTCACCAAATGTGCCGCAAGCCTAAACTTATGGGTCTTGCGACACTGACATGGATTAACATTCAATCTCTTCCACATGCATTTCGATGAAAATTTATATAATCTGGCGGGATTCGCTTGGCAGCACACTGGACAAACAAGGGTGTGGCTAGATTGGCTGGCGTGTGATATGAACTACATTGAAGGTGGTGGAGATGAAGAATCCGGCAAACCTGGTTGGAGGAGTCGGATCTGGTCAGCCGATCAGTCTGCTCGAATCGATTGACATCCATTTTTCTTACGAGAATGGGTATAAAGTATTCGAGAACATCAACATTTCAGTCGGCCAGGACAAATTCGTAGGTATTGTAGGGCCGTCTGGAATTGGAAAATCAACCCTTTTGAGAATTATGGGCGGCTTTCTTGCCCCAGACTCCGGTGCAACTTATCTAATGGGAAAAAAGATTACAAAACCCACGCCCAAGCTTGTTTTTGTTCACCAATCGATCATAACTTTTCCATGGATGACTGCACTCGAGAACGTAATGCTTTCTCCACGTTCCATTAAAGTTCCGCAGGCAGAAGCGGAAAATATCGCTATGAAAGCACTGGAAGATGTTGGCCTTCAGGGATTCGAAGAACTTTATCCAAAAGAGATGAGTGGGGGAATGCGCCAAAGGGTTGCTATAGCCAGGGCGCTTGCTGCTAATCCAATGATCCTGCTCATGGACGAACCATTTTCTCACCTGGATGAGTTGACTGCGGAGGGTCTAAGGCAGGATATCTATAATATCCTGTTTCGTGTAGATACTCCTCTCAAGGGCGTTGTACTGGTTTCTCACAACCTGACAGAGGTTCTTGAACTTGCAGATGAAATTTACATTTTAAACAATATACCCGCCACTGTTGTTGGTAAGCTTGAAATTGACATCCCAAGGCCTCGCAGCATAAGAAACCCGAAGTTTAGCGAATACCTGGACATATTGTACACCAAGCTTTCTCCGCCCGGTGGTAAGAAGAATGAATGAGGACCTCATTATTTTTCTGTCAGTTCTCGCGACTGCAGGTCGCGTGCTTGGCCTCGTCCTGCTTTCCATAGTGACAGGATGGTTCTTGTCATACGGCGCCATTAAGGGAAAGATCTTTGAAAACATATTTATATCAATCTCGGAGGTATTCGAGTCGGTACCAGTAATTTCATTTTTTCCTGTTGTCCTGATACTATTTATAACAAGAATAGGCGGTCCGTTGGGCGTGGAATTAGCTGCCGATTTCCTGGTTTTCACTGCCGTTGTTTGGAACATCTGGATTGCAGAATATCAGGCTTTTAAGACTATACCTCGTGAAATGGTCGAGGTAGGTGAAAATTATCGCCTTGGCTTCTTCTCTATCCTAAGGAATATATACATACCCTTCTCGATACCTAGAATTGTCGCGAACTTATTTCCAAGCATATCCGATGGTTTCTTCTATATAACCGTAAGTGAGGTATTTACTATCGGTGTAACCTCATACGAGACATTTGGAATCGGAACAGAGATGCAGAAACTGATCGTCGCATCAAATTATAATGGAATCATCCTGGCCTTTATATTTCTTGGATCAGTCATAATGGTGATAATATATTTCCTCCGCAGGTTCAGCAGGCACGCTGTTGCAAAGTATACAGTTGATACCGATACGCCGGTGATCAGGAGGGGAAGATTCAGCTTCAAGAATACAACAAGGCGAATCTCATCAACCGCCGCAACACCATTTACCAGGCTTGCAAAGTATTACAGGCGAAGAAATCCATCTATGAAGAATGAGATGTTTGAGGCAGAAAGAACCGGGGTAAATTATTCTCGTTATATCTTAGCGGCAGTAGGTCTCCTTATCCTGGCCGTACTCCTGTATTCATCCACGCTTCTTATTATAAGTGTTCCAGTATCAGAATGGTACAGTCTTTTCGCCCTGACCCCCCAAATCATTGTCGGTCTCCTATATGACTATGCCCGCGTTGCTGTCGTAATCGCAGTGACGTTTGTCATTTCCATAACTCTTGGCTATTACATGGCAGTAAACTCTCGCGCCGAGTCTGTAGGCGTACCCGTCATCCAGGTCTTGACAGCCTTCCCTGCACCAGTGTATTTCCCTTTTATCTACGTGGCATTTTATCCTGATTTTCATGCCGTATTCGGTCCACTTACCAGCGAGTTCTTTGTCATTGCTCTCGCCTTCATCAGCACATTCTATTATCTCTTTTACTCATTCTGGATGGGTGTTAAGGCAATGCCATCCGAATACCAGGAGCTTATGAAGAACCTGAATATGGGATTCTTCAGCAAGATGCGGAGGGTCATAATTCCGTCGACATTCCCCTACCTGATAGCAGGCATATCCTCTACAATAAACAGTACCTGGGGGGGACTGATGATAGGCGAATACTGGCCATCAATTTACGGAGATAGAACACTTCAGGTCAGCAATGGTCTCATGAGGTTTATAGATATCAACACAAGGTCCGGTAACCTTGGTGCTGCAGCGTGGGGATCTTTTGTATTTGGAATTGTTGTCGTCGTATTCTCAATATTTTTCACAAGGAGGATGATGGACCTAGCAAGGAAACGCTATGTCGCGGAGGAAGGAGTCTTTGCGGCTTAAAGATCATAGGGACATAACGCAAATATCAAAAGTCGCCTTTAGATTGTTGCCAATAAACAGAATCCTTAAATTCAAAATGAAATTATAGGAGATATAAGATGAGTGTTAATCTGCTCCAGTTTTTGTCCCGGCTCGATCAAACATGCGATCTTCAATGGATAGTATGAAATGTTATGCATTCAGGAGGAGTATTAATATGAGAAGCACCTTGATGCTTGCAGCTAGGCTGCTGGATAGTGATAGCACTGGCAGACGTTGTTGATCCCAACTCAAGAATAGCAGACCTGATAGGACTGCTCTACGTTCTGAATAACATGTTTGACGGAAAAGCAGATCTCTACATGCTCGAGAAAGAGATGGAAGTCGATCTTGATGAACTGATGCCGATTGTTTACACCGCATCAATGCTTGGTTTTGTACTTTTTGAAACGGGAGATCTTTCAATAACTGCTCTTGGAAAGGAACTCATTAAGTCAAGCATCAAGACACGAAAGGAATTGATCAAGAAATCTCTCAAAGATCTGGAACCATTCAAGACGGCACTTAAGCTTGAAGAGTTTGAACTCGACAATCTCCTTGAAGCACTTCAGGATAATGGCGTTCAGACTTTTAATTCACCAACTGGCCGCCATGACGTGGAACTTACGCTGATTGAATGGGGCATCTATTCTGGCCTGTTAAGAAAAGATGGGGATAGCTTCGTCGTAAAACCCTAAGCATAAATCTTCGGTTGTTATTTGTTAACAATATTGTTTAAGGGCACTAGCATGGATCATGGAATTTACACTCTGGAAATAGAAGTAACTCTAAAATGTAATAAATCCCACTTGATAATGCAAAAAGTATAATATATATGCCGAGGCATCACATAAAATGCGTTTAAGCCGCTTAAAAGCAACTATGGTATTTGCTGTTGTAATGGTAATGATGTTATCTGGAATGGCAATACTTGCAGAAAATTCCTCAGCAACAGGAAGTGTCGCAGGTCCTTTTCAATCAACAGTTTCCAAAGCAATTCAAGATACCTCTGTAAATCATATCTCGCCACCATCGGCTGTTCGCTCTTCTGGTGCGAAAACTCTTTCCCTGTCGCAGCGCATAAATCTTGAGAAATCAGTGATTCAAAACGCAAAGCAGCAAGGAATACCAATGAAGTATCTCTACCTGCCTGATTACATGTCACAGTCCACAATAAAAAATGGGCACGTAACACTAGCATATTCGTCTTCTCCAGCTCCGATGGGTATAGGCGATTATGGCCTTATGAACAATTCAGGAAATATAGTTACATATAACTCGACAACAAGCAGTTTTATGGCATCAATAACACTGAATAACCTTTCTGATTTCTATCTTCCAGATAATGAACCACAGTCAGTTAGCATGCAGTTGAATGCAATCCTGAACAATGTAGACATTCTGGGTAACGACAGCTACAACATGTGGACGCAGAACGTGCTTGACCTGAGCGTGAGAACTCATACATTGCTCTTCATTGACAATGTTTGGAATTTTTCCTCTCCAAATGCAGTATTAGAACCCGGAACAATACTCTCTTCATCGGCTGTTTCCGTTCATCATGGAGTTACATCAACTTACCATTATGGTTATAGTGCAGAATATGGATTTACGTTTCCTCTCACTATCGATATGTACCTGAACTCGACGCTTGTCAACGGGAACAGTGCAGTTTTCTTTAACGTCTCAATCCCTGAAGATCATGTCAATTGCAACTACGACGAAGTTGTTTTCAACTCAACACATGGTCAGCCTTCATCATATTCGGCACCTTCTCCGCACTATTTTGTTAGCGGTACGCAACTATCACCGGATGGTTACACTCCTTATGATGCCGAGATAATGATCGGCGGCCCCGGCGGAGGAAGTAACGCAGACGTATCAACCATTAATGGTACAATGAATCTTCGTTGCATGAACGCGACGACATCAACATACCAGAATGTCCGGGCAGCTTACGACATCGGATCAGAAACGGGTGAAACCTCCACGGGGGTTGACGTTTCTTTCAACGGTTCAACGGCTGACTTGCAATCTGGGCCATCCTTAGTTTACGGTCTCTGGAACAACACTTACAGCCAGACCAAATACACCGTTGATTACAGCGGTCTTAGCAGTTCGCTCACTACACCATTCCTCTTTGTGCAGGATAATGAATCGTTAGCAGCTTGCCTGCAGTTTGGCTGGTCACCATCTGATAACTTTACGCTGCCAACTGCAAATTATGAGTACAAGGCCCTTCTTAATTCATATAATATAACAAGCGGAACTCTTTCCAATAGTGGAACAACGAATGTTGCCATGGTGGCTAGCACATCGTTGGGACGATATACACCCACAATAGCAAATTCAAACTCCCAGCTTTCTGCAATAGCGTCTTCGGGTAGTGGAACAAGCTCCGATCCATATATAATTGCTCCAATTGGATTACATTATGTCACACTCAATCCAATCTTCGGGCAGTTTAACGATTTTCTTTACCAGGTTTTTCCTGGAATCTTGTTGCATGGTACGACAGCCCATGTATTGATTTCTAATGCAGACCCTGCTTTCGATTACGAAGGTTACTGGTATAATTTTGTATACGAAGTGCTGGATTTGCATTATGGTTTCACTCTTCCTACTGGAAATGATCTCCCTACTGAGCTCTATGACGCGTCCAATGTGACAATCAGCAATGGATTATTTGCTACCTGGTATTTCTGTGACATCCAATCAACAGATGGTTCTGTGATGATCTGGAACTCCACTAACCTCTTGATCACCCAGAATACAATCGGGTCTGTCGGAATAGGTATGCTTGTGTATAATTCCCCGTACCAGATGGCAAACATAACCATATATTCAAACACTTTTCTCGGTTATAATGTGTTACTTTTCAAAAGCGAAACAGAAAGTATCGCACAACAGTTACAGTTTGATAGCAGCTTCAACGACGGAACTGACCAGTTTGGTCTTCAAATGTATAGTGGCGGAAACCTGATTTATGGAAATAATTTCACGACCCAAAATCCAGTTTATAGCCCAGAATTCAACTTTTACTGTGGATGTCCTGCCACATACAAGGACTCGTGGAATACTACAAACACTGGAAACCAGTATTGGAACTATAATTCGGAAAAGCCTTTTAATGAAAGCGGTATGATCGCCAGTGGCGCTGATTACTTCCCGGATTCATTTGTAACGGGCGATAATGTTACATTCAAGACTGGTCTGAGCCAGCAAACAAACATTTCAATTGGAGTTTGTGGCTTGATCGCGCAGGGAACAAATCAAATAAGCATGTATAAGATCTTCAAGAACGACACAAAATACAGTTATTTTGCTGAATATGGAGATCCTGTTGAAGGATCATCTAGCTTTACGCCTAACAGCTCTAACTTTGTTGTAAATCTTTCGAGCACTAAGTTATTGGACTCGGTTACATTTGATGAGCAAGGGCTACCTTCAGGAACATCTTGGTCAGTCAATTTGAATGGAACAACTCTTACATCAACCAGTTACTCTATAAAATTCAATGAAACTGCTGGAACTTATAACTACACGGTAAAGACGGCTGATGTTTCATATGTAGCTGTCATACAGTTTGGCTCTGTAGATGTAACACCATCGACATATGTGGGCGTAGACTTTTCTTATGCCTATAAAGTGACTTTCAACGAGACTGGTCTTCCAGCATCTACACCATGGTATGTGAACATAAGCGGAGTGCCAGCGTCGGGTTCAATTATTAATCCAAGCTACACCGCTTATTTGGCGAACGGTTCCTATAGTGTCTCTATAGCTACGAGCGCGAAAGTTTACGATGCGACTTATAATGCTACCATAACGGTGAATGGTAAAAATCTGGTTGAACTTGTCTCGTTTTCTCCCGTCCTATACAAGGTCACGTTTACCGAGACTGGTCTTCCAACATCTACACCATGGTATGTGAACATTACGGGAATGGCATCATCAGGCGCGATAACTAGCATATCATATTCAGTCAATCTGCAGAATAATTCCTACACATTCTCTGTATCTACGCAGAACAAATCATATTCACCAACATATACCTCATCGTTCGAGGTTAACGGAAAACCTGTTCCTGTTGCAATAACGTTCTCTCCAGTCCTATACAAGGTCACGTTCACAGAGACTGGGCTCCCTAGCGGAGACACCTGGTCATTGACGATTAATGGACAGACCAACACAACATCCTCAACTTCAATTAGTGTAATGGAACAAAACGGAACATACTCTTATTCCGTATCGACCACGAACACGGGATATAAACCTTCAGTGCCGTCATCCACATTCACCGTAAATGGATCCTCTAATTCTGTTTCAGTAGCATTTACTGCAGTCACAGTAACGTCGGCTACATACACTGTGACTTTTACCGAAACAGGTCTACCTTCCGGATCTACGTGGTATCTCAATCTGTCGGATGGTAAATCTCTTTCATCAAGGAGCTCAACAATTACAGTTACCCTTCAAAATGGCAGTTACAGCTATGCTGCCTCATCCAGCGGGTATAACAATCTCACAGGATCAGCTTCTGTTAATGGACATAGCCAGACCGTCAACCTGACATTTACGAAGGTGAAGACGCCAACCACTCCATCGTCAAGCAACAATACATTGTATATTGCAGTCGGAATAGTTGTAGCTGTTATCATAATTGGTGCCGTGGCTCTGGCCCTTAGAAGGAAGAAATAATGATATATTGTCATCATCTAATTTTCACTAAAAATTTTTATTCTTAAAAAAAATATAATTTATCTTGCTCTAATTTTATTTATTGTTCTTTTTCGTATAAGTATTCTCCTATTTAGCCAACCTTATGCATAAAGAGGTTTCAAATAACGCATAGGAATCCCTCAAGCAATGAGAATCATAGATTTGCATGAAGATTTCGGTATTACGTCATCTACTGAAAATACCTTTACTGAAACAAAGCAATCATCTATAGAAATCCTAAAAAAATATGGTGATGTCATCATATTTTCTGCAATTTATCCTTTTCATCGTGTGTGGTCCAAAAACATTGACAAGGTCATGCTCGGAGAGGAGCATATAGATTACACATGGGTTCCGGATCAACTCGGAATAATGCACCAGGTGAACTTTTATTCAACTTTACGACACAAGGGAATTGTTGACTTTGTTCGCAGAAAGACTGATATTAGAGAAGAAGGGACAAAATTCTTGATTTCAATGGAAGGGGCGGATACAATAGCTGAACCAACTGATATATATTCCCTTTACGACCTGGGAGTCCGTTGCATAGGGTTCACATGGAATTACGACAACAAGTACGCGGCATCCTGTTATTCGAAGAAGGACTATGGATTGACGGGGGCAGGTGAAGAACTAGTCGATCTATGCAATGAACTGGGTATTATAGTTGATACTGCCCATACGAGCAGGCAGACAACTCTTGAAATATGCAAGTATTCAAAGAAACCCGTAATAATGAGTCATTCCAATGTGAAGAGCCTCCACGATCATCCGAGGAATGCCGATGACGAAATGATTGAGGCAATACATTCAAAGCATGGTGTCTTGGGTGTTAGCGGAATAGCAGAAATGCTTTCCTCAGATCCCACTTTGAATGATCTGGTAAAAAACGTTAACTACATCGGAGAGAACTTCGGCTGGGACATGGTTGCCATTGGCTCCGATTTTCTTGGAATGAGAGGAGGAACCAAGTGTTTTACTTCCTTCCAGGACATATCGAGGCTGGGCGAATTAATCGAACAAAAAGATCAACTACTTCATGCCAACGTTGAGCGCGTAATCAGGGCAGTTCTGAAATGAGCTGAGCGGGTAAACATTTTATGCGGTTTGTGATACGATTGCATGGCGTTCAAGCTTGGAATTGAAAACCTTCTTCAGGATCTGCCGAAGAAGCCAATAGCAATGCTCACAAACGCGTCTGGAGTGACGCAGGATCTTGTTCAAAACATTGATCTCATGAAGCAGAAAGGTGCCCAGATCACGAGGATATTTGCACCCGAGCATGGGATTTATGCAGCTTTAAAGAATGGAGAGATAGTTCCGGACGAAACTTACGCAGGCATTCCTGTCAAGTCAATCTATACGGAAAAATCGCATACTATAAATCCAAAGGAACTTGAAGACATCGAGGCCGTCGTATACGATATCCAGGATGGCGGTGCGAGACCTTATACGTATGTGTCGTCATTGAAGCATCTATTGTCTGCTGCAGCCAGCGCAGGTGCAAAGGTTATAGTTTGCGACCGTCCGGCACCTCTTTCTGGATCAATAGTGGATGGACCAATGTTGAAGCCTTCTTTCAAATCCTTTGTGGGAATAGATGAATTTCCCCTTAGGTACGGGATGACGATAGGCGAAATGGCTCTTTACCTGAACAGGGATGTAAAAGCGGACCTTGAGATCTCAAAGATGTCCGGTTACAAGAGATCTGAATTTTATGATGCGTATCTAAAACATTTTGTTCCACCCTCGTTGAATCTTCCAACGCTGAATTCACTGTTTGTGTTTGTCGGAATGGTTTTGGTAGAGTCATCCAAAGTAAGCGTTGGACGTGGCACTCCTTACCCTTTCTCGCAGTTCGGATACAATGGAGCATGGTCGCTTGACCTTCGGCAAGAAAAGGGGGCATTATTCAGAAAGATAATGTTCATACCAAGCCTTGATCCATTGGGCGGGCAGAGGTTAGAGGGTTTTTCTATACACATTGAGAACCGCAAGGTGTTTAGAAGCATAACGCTCGCAATTCGCGTCCTGAAGCACATTTACTCGATCGATCCTGGCAACATCGACCTGAAGCATCTCTCCATTCTCTACGGATCTGACGATCTCAGAAAGTTCCTTGAAGGCGAAGTGAGTGTGGATGAAATAGCCGCAAGCTGGGCAGAATCGGCGCGTGACTATCTTGAAGCGAGGAGAACATACCTCCTTTATGATTGATTATCAGATCAATAGCTAATAATATTTACCAAAGATTACGGCTTATGAAGATTAAAGGCATTGAATATAAAAAGATCAACATTGAGATGAAAAAGCCATTCAAGATTGCTCTTGGCTCAACAGACTTTTATGAAGGTTATTTTGTAAAAGTTTCCACGGATAATGGTATCACAGGTTATGGCGAAGCAATTCCAACCCCGTTCATAACGGGCGACACAATGGGATCGGTCGAGGCAGAGCTTTCTATTTTTGCTCAGGCTTTAAAGGGCATGGATTTTTCTACGGAAATGATAAACGAGAGAATGAAAGCACTGGCAAAGAGTTCAAAGGCGAGCAGGGCGGCAGTAGACATGGCGCTTTATGATATACTTGGTAAGAAGGCTGATCTCCCTCTTTACATGGTTCTAGGTGGTTTTAGATCCAGCATGAAGACGTCCTATACTGTCGATCTCGTTGATGCTGCACATGCCAAGGTTCAGGCAAAGGAACTCCTGGATGATGGTGTCGAGTTCTTCAAGATAAAGCTAGGCAAATCTGTAGATGAAGATTTTGAGAGAGTCAAGGCAGTAAGGGAAGTAATAGGACCCGATCGATGGATATGCGTTGACTTCAACCAGTCTTACAGTCCAAAGAAAGCAGCTCTACTTTCCGAGAAGATAGACAAGCTAGGCATTGAATTTCTGGAGCAGCCGGTGGCAAGAGATGATATCAAAGGCATGAAGTTCGTGCGCATGAGTTCTTCCATACCAGTCATGGCGGATGAAGCAGTATTTACATTGGCCGATCTTAGCAATGTCGTCTATGAGGAAGCCGCTGACTATGTAAACATAAAGCTCATGAAATGTGGCGGAATCACTGATGCCCTCAAGATCGTAAAAGCAGCACAGGTCTTCAGGATGCCCTGCATGATGGGGTGCATGGTTGAGACCAAACTCGCAAATACGGCAGGTCTGCATGTTGCCCTTGCACAGCCAAATTTCGCATATACAGATCTTGATGGTTTCTCGAGCCTAAAGGAACCGGGCGTAAACGGTGGCCTTAGCTTTGTGAAGGGGATTAACTACCCGCCCAAAGATAGCGGTATCGGTGCGTCTCCCCTCGCCGGTTTCTGATAACTTCAGAAATATCCAAATGCCCTGAAAACAGCGCCGACTATCGATTCAACCTTTGTGCTGAAGGTTGATATATATCCAGCATTCAAAGGGAACAATCCCAGGTCAACTGGCACACCGGTGCTGATGAAGATCGATTTTCTGCCCTTCATCAGCTCAATAATCTTTGTATATCTTTCCTTCAGATGCTCA
>JAKATM010000064.1 GCA_021818765.1 Thermoplasmata archaeon
TCTGTCTATGGATAAGAAGGTAAGCCTTCCTGGAAAGAGTCTGGTCGTTTCAAGTCCTGCGGTCGTGCCAAGAATTTTTGGCAGAATCAATTTCTGAAACCGGCTGCCTTTTTGGCAAGCATTTCTTCAGTCCCAATGTCCCTGCGAATGTAGTAATCACCATGCACAAGGGAAGCTGCTGAGTCAACTTTACGGGCGGCTTCGGGTATTGAATCACCTATCCCTACAATGGCAAGAGACCTGGAGGAGGTCATATCAACGCTTGAAAGGGTCCCATTGACCGCCGCATAATACATTTTTGTATCATCTTTATTAATCGGATCAATAATCAGTTTTCCTGGTTTTGGTTGAGATCCATATCCAACGGGCACTATATACCTGAGGACCGTAGCTTTTTTCATGAACTGGACACTGCTTCTCAGATTCCCGCTTGCAATCTCAAACATGATGTCCAGGAAATTATCATCCATTATCGATAGGACATTGATTCCTTCCGGATCGGCGAACCTTGCATTGATCTCGATCAGCTTAACACCCGTTCCAGTTTGCATGAACTGTCCATACATTATCCCCTTGAATGGAAAACCTTCAGATTTGAGCGTGCCTGATGCTTGCTTAAGTATATTGAAAGCCTCATCTCTAGCCTTCCTATTTACGAACGGAAGCAGATGATCGTGATCCGTAATGGAGCCCATTCCACCCGTGTTAGGGCCAGTGTCCCCTTCATAGGCACGTTTATAATCCTGCGCTAGAGGCATTCCAGTGAGACTTGTGCCATCGGAAAAAGCCTGCAGAGAAAACTCCTCTCCGACGAGCTTCTCTTCTATAAGGACGCTCCCATCCTTTTTGATAAGATCGATTGCATAGTTCAAGCCTTCCTGCCATGAGAAAAAATGGTCACCCATAACCCGGACACCTTTGCCTCCAGTCAGTCCTCTGGGCTTTACAACAAAACCCTTTCCGTAAGTTGAGACCCATTCTGTGCACTCCTGTTCAGAAGTGAAGTCTCTATTTGCAACCTCGCCAGAAACGCCATGCTTCTGCAGCAGGTTTCTCATGAATATCTTGTCGGTCTCTATCCTCGCGGCATCTTTAGAAGGGGAAGCAACAGGAATACCTTTATCAACCAAGGAATCGACCAGTGGTGTTGCAAGTACTGGATCCGGTCCAATAAATGCTATGTCCACTCTATTCAGCTGTGCAAAATCAAGTATCTTTTGCCAGTCAGTCTCCCTTCCGATAAGAGACGCTTTCGCATAACGCAATAAGGATGGATTCTTGTTTCCCATAGCTGCATAAATCTCTGCTCCAGCCTCTTGGAGCTTGGTAGCGATTGCATCTTCTCTACCTCCGCTTCCAACAAGCAGGACTTTATTCGTCAGGCTTATCCACCCTTTCTGAACTAACCATATCTGAAACCTGTTCCTTGGATACCTTGAAGTACTTATAAAAATTCTTTCCTATCTTGTAGATCTCAGTATTTCTGTACTTTTCAGAAACTATAATCTTGCTCTTCTTCAGGTCAGAAAGTATTTTATCTGCTCTTTCACCAAACCTTCTTGTAACTTCTCCCTTTAATAGCCCGTCAGAGGTTATGACCATAGATAGGAGTTCCTGTGCCTCCTTTGGAAATTCAGGCATGGATACAGGCTCTGCAATATCAACATACTCTTCTTTGACTTCCATCTTGTAGCGAATGCCTATCTTAGCTATTCGAAGTGCAGTCTCCCTGGCAGAATAATCCTTTATAAGAGCCCTGAGTGCCTTAGAAACAACCTCCTTATCCTCGTTCAGTGGGATTGACATATCACCGACAGACATTGGTTCCTGGGAAGCAAATAGAAGTGCTTCAACAGCGAGCTTCAAATCCATTGCTTAAGATATCTGATCAATTATAATATTATTTTCCCAACCACGCCATGGAAATTCTATAGTCGGGAATATCCAGCAAATCGGTAACTTGGATATGAGAAACATTAACTAATATTAATGACATGCGGTACACGACCGAACATATGTTCGCCACAAGTAAAATTCATCGTACCGAGGACCTCGAAGTCATTCCAGCTGATTCGAGAGGGCATAAGCCTTCTGTGCTATTCTGGCTATGGTTTGCCTCAAATCTTACTATAGGTGACTTCCTCATTGGGCTGCTTGCACAGGACTATGATCTTGGTTATTCTAGTACCGTCATCGCGCTTGCTATAGGCACAATTCTTGGTGGAGTTCTTGTGGCTCTTATGAGCGTAATGGGGCCAATCTTTGGAATGTCCCAGATGAGAATAGGCAGATATACGTTTGGCAGGAAAGGCGGCATCGTCATGTCGCTGCTGCAGTGGGGTAACACGCTGGGCTGGTTTACATTCAATTCCATCATAGCTGCTTCTGCTCTCGCACTTGCAATTGGCACTAAGTTCTATGTTATTCCTATTATCATAACTGTCTTGCTCGTACTTGGGCTCATTCTTCTTGGGCACCGCACTATCTTGAGGTTTGAACGCGGGATGTCGCTGGTACTGGGCGTACTGTTCATTATAATTCTGGCATACTCCGTGGAAAAGATAGGTGTACTTGGCAGTTCGACTGTTCCGGCGGTGTTCTCTGCTGTTTCATTTGGCTGGATAGTCGCATTCAGTTTTTCCTACATAATGAGCTGGGGACCTTATGCCTCAGACTATTCCAAGCATCTAGAACCTTCAGTTTCCAGGAAAAAAATTGCAATCTACGTTCTTCTTGGGGCAGGACTGGCATCATTTTTCTCTGAATTTGTCGGCTTCTACGTTGGAATGGCGACAAACTCGACAAGTGCTAACCCTGCCCAGCCGCTTGCGCAGTTTCTTGGTAAATATGCGCTTGTAGGGCTTTACTTCCTCTTTCTTGGAGGATTATCCGCGAATGCCATCAACCTCTATTCAAACGCTATGAGCATAAAGGCAGCCGGCATCAGGATGGACAGGAAATATATTGCCGTTATCGTGTCTGCGATCGCAGGGGTTCTTGCCTACCTTGGATATAACAGCTTCTACGTCTCCTACGAGAATTTCCTCTTTATACTTGACTACTGGATCACACCCTGGATTGCGGTTATGCTTGTAGACTTCTTTATCCGATACAGGCAGTACCTTAAGGGCGGATACAGGGAAGTTGTGAACTACAGGGCTATATTTTCCTATCTTCTTGGCATTATAGTATCGGTACCTTTCATGTATCCGTCTGAATATTTCATAGGCCCGATTGCCAGAATTCTTGGATTTGACATCAGCTACTTTATATCATTCATAGTAGCCGGTTTAACCTACTACATTGTACAAAGAAGGCATGAAAATAAATCTTTGAATACGCTGCCCTCATGATTATGGCTGTTCTTAACGACAGGGAAATCGAAGAGAGGATCAGGAAAGGTGTCTTGATAACCGGTGAGTATGACATAAAGCTTGTTACGCCGAACGGATATGACGTGCGCGCTGAAAACATACGAGTCTCCGGAATTGAGAGAAAGGATGGTGCAGATATACCCTCAAGGAACCAGTTCTTTGTCTCCACAATGGAAACAATAGCTTTGCCGGCTGACATAACTGCCCAGATATGGATACGATCTTCGTACGCAAGAAAGGGGATCATCGGATCATTTGGCTTCATAGATGCAGGTTTCAGAGGGCAGCTCACGCTATCCTTCTATAATTCTTCTGATGAGTCGCTGCATATCTCAAGAGGGGAAAGGATAGCCCAGGTTGTCTTCCTGATCATGTCTTCTCCTGCTGAACGTGATTATTCTATGAGATCAGGAAATTACCAAAACAGCAGCGGGATAAAACTTTCATAAATTTCGTTTTGTCAGAGAACCCAACTAGAAGGGTTTCATCTAGCATGCAGATAATGCAAACCTTTAGAGATAAGCTGATAATTTAAAGTACTCACTAGCAATCCTTGATAGCCGAAAAGGCAGGTGAATCTTATATGGTAGAAGACTTAGATCCGTTTGACATAGCAGTCAAACAACTTGAAAAAGCAGCGAAAGTAATAAATCTAGACAAACAAGCACTCAATATATTGAAGGAACCAATGCAGATACTTCAGGTTCGGATACCTGTGAAAATGGACGACGGAAGAACAGAAGTGTTCACTGGCTTCAGGGTACACTACAATAACGCAAGAGGTCCGGTCAAGGGAGGAATCAGGTTCCACCCAGAGGAGAGCTTGTCTACAGTCAAGGCTCTCGCAGCTTGGATGACATGGAAGACAGCAATCGTTGACATACCTCTTGGCGGTGCAAAAGGTGGAATTATATGCGATACTAAGAAGCTCAGCGTGAGTGAACTGGAGAGATTAAGTCGCGCTTATGTAAGGGCACTTGGCGAATATATTGGTCCAGAAGTCGACGTACCTGCCCCGGATGTCTACACAACTCCACAGATTATGGCCTGGATGATGGACGAATATGAGAACATCGTAAGAAGGTCAGCGCCAGGCGTCATTACCGGTAAACCCTTGGAACTGGGTGGGTCCCTTGGAAGAGGGGACGCAACAGCAAAAGGCGGAATGTATGTTTTGAGAGAGGGTGCAAAGAAACTTGGACTTGATCTTTCAAAGGCAACTGTTGCAATACAGGGCTTTGGTAATGCCGGCCAGTTTGCTGTAAAACTTGTTCAGGAACACTTCCACTCCAAGGTGGTAGCAGTTTCAGACACAAAGAGCGGAATATACAGCGAGAAAGGAATCAACTTCGATGCGCTAATGGAGCACAAGAAAAAGACCGGATCAGTTGCAAACTTCCCGGGAACCAAGAACATTACAAACGAAGAGCTGCTCGAACTTAATGTTGACGTGCTCATACCTGCAGCAATAGAGAACCAGCTCACTGCAAAGAATGCCGACAAGGTAAAGGCAAAGATTATACTGGAACTTGCAAATGGGCCAACAACTCCTGATGCAGATGAGATTTTCTTCAAGAAGAAGATTTTGCTTCTCCCTGACTTCTTGGCTAACTCAGGCGGCGTTACTGTATCATACTTTGAGTGGGTCCAGAATGTTGGCGGTTACTACTGGGATCTCGACGAGGTATATTCGCGTCTAGACAAGAAGATGACAAAGGCTACAAAGGAAGTTCTTGATGCAGCGGAAAAATACAAGATTGATACAAGAACCGCAGCATACACGATATCCGTGAAGAGAGTAGCCGACGCAATGAAACTCAGGGGCTGGTATTAACCACCCTACAATTTTTTTAATACTACAAGAATTCCTTAAGAAAAATTTTTAACAAGATGTAAGTGGAATTAATTTTCGTATAAATCTTGCTGAGTATTTTTTATTAAGGATGAACCCTCCTCAATGTACAGTGAATAAATAATTCGTTCAATTTATCTATAAGCTTTCCATCCCAATCCATTCTGGCACTAACAAAGCGGAAGTAGTGTAGAGGTTATCACAGGGGCTTCCCAAGCCCTTAACCCGGGTTCAAATCCCGGCTTCCGCACTTTACTAATTGTTCATTTAGTCCGTTTTTAAACATCTTCTTAACTATGTGCATACATAATATCCTTGATACATACGCTTTATAGTATACTGCAGGCGAAGAACATCATCAAAGATCAATTGAGAAAATTTTATCTAGATGCAACTTCTTTACAGAAGGCTCATTTTATGTTTGTTATCAAGTTTCCACAAGTCGCTGATTAAGTCAACTTTTCTTTACTTACTTTGTTATATACCATTTTTATTTTTAGTGGTACAATGGAACTTTCTGGGTCCAAGATTAACATCTCAGTATCCATAAAAGCAATCCATGAAACATTGAGTTCAAGAAGATATCTCCTTGTATTTGTTATATTCTCGGTGCTTCTTACTGCCTTGTATTTTATTTTACTTCCAATGCTACCGTTTGGAGTATTCTTTTTGCCAGCGGTAAAATTCATAACCCCGATCCAGATGTTTTTCGCTTTTGCAATGGGCATTCTTTTTTCACTGTTAATTGTAATCGCAATGAGGTCACATTCATTTGGCTTAAAAATCAATAAAGGCTTGGGAACTACATCTGTGCTCACAAGCATTGTCAATGTTTTTTGCTGCACGCCAATTATACCATCAATCATTGGAATACTCGGCGCTTCTTCGCCTCTTATTTTCAGTTATTCACCACCAATACAGCATTTTTTTGCAGTGGACTACCCGCTATTCTATGTATTGTCTATATTGATGTTGACTTATTCGATCTTTAAGGCAGCCTCAAATCTGGGATGCTGTAGATTGGATACCATCAATGGAGAAAAAGCGCTATCACTAAAGCAGGAGGCATGATGGAGAATGTCAAAGTCCAACAAGAAAAGAATGGAGCAGTTAAGGAAGAGACAGTTAAAAATTAGGAAAAGGATTGAGAAAATTGCGCTTTTAACAATAACGGTTGCCGTTCTGGTTATTGTAGGCGTGCATTATGTAGGAAGTGCCACAGGCGCAAATCATACTGGAAGTAATGGAAAGCAGCCTTTGAGTGATTTTACCGTTACATTGATAAACGGTGGCACAATATCAACAAAGTCCCTCGAGGGTGCGCCTTTGGTTGTCTGGTTAATGACAACATGGTGCTCCTCTTGCAGTGATACAAGCGAGCTTCTAGTCTCTCAATATTATAGCGCTTTCAGATCAGATGGAATAAGGTTACTGCAGATAGAAAATTATAATGACCTCAACCAGCAAGGGGAGAGTCTTTCAGCTTTCGTATCACAATACGGTGGATCAAATGAGCCAGGCTGGTATATTGGGACGGCTTCTCAATCAATAACCCAGGAATACAATCCATCAAGTGCGCTTGACATATATTACATGGTGAATTCACAGGGATATATCGTGGGCAGTGGTCAGGGGCTTGGAGCCAATCTAAACAGCGTATTAGAAACCTTGGGGTGAAAGATATAAAATTTGACCGAAAAGGATTCTATGTAGTTCTAGTTGCAATTATTATTGTTGCCGCTGGTCTTGGGATACCTTATGGGATAGGTCTGACGACCTTCACGCATGTTCAGAAGAAAGGGATAATATCGATACCATCTGGGAAGTTCTTCAAATTATCCAATCAGGACTACGCACCCCCAGGACAAATCGATGTTTACCTGTCTTCTTGGTATGGATGTCCAATAGGGGCTGCTGACTCATGGATGATATACTGTAGCTTCTCTCCATTTATCAACATGTCTGAACATTCTGTTACAAACCAGGTTCCATACTCTAATGGCACCACTGTTCCAGGACTTCTTTTTTACACTTTTTCATTCTTCGATAATGCAACTGGAAAACAGGTTGTCTTCTATCCCTTTTATCTCTATAATCTTTATCTGAACAGGACGGCCGATGGTTTTAACAACAGAACTGGAGGGACCCCCATTCCAGGTAATGAACTGGTGAGTACTGGTCTTTCAGAGCTTAACGAGTCTGGTTTTCCTTCCCCGATAATAGGAATTATAACCAACATTACAACGGTGTACCCAATAAGTGGAACAACTACCCCGTCTGCTTTTCTGCACCCGTCATCCAAGCCTTCCAAGATAAATACAGTGATGGTTATAACAGGTTCCGGCGGAACCTGGATTCTCAATCGTTACGTTATTGTTCCATCTTCATTGACTTCATATAATCCCGCTGACATGCTTTCAATTTGTATGACTCTCACAAATGTTAAGTCTGCTGCAAACAACCTTACTTCTACGTTATCATCTGCCGCGGCAGCCCCTGCTTGTCTCTGATGAGATTTCGTCATTGATTTCCAAATTTACTTTCTTATTTTAAGATTGTGAAATATGATGCAAGGATTACGTGATCAAGAAAATTTTATATCACAATAACGCAAAAATGAAAAGATAAATAATTTTTTACTTTATTGCTTTTATTCAATGTTTGAATGACTTCTGAGATGAGAACATGAAAGAGAAAAAATGTTCTAGTGGGACCTCGCTTAAAATAGAAGAGGAGCTGAAATATGACCTCTTTATAGAGCACCCGAGGGAAAAAAGATACTTGCTGTGATTTACGATTAAGAGAGCTGTGTAATTGTTTTTCACTAAGTTTTACTTAATCTTCCTAAGAAATTTTTATAGAATTAACGGTCTGTAAAATGAGAATCTTTGAAGATCTAAGGAAAAAGAGCTATAATCTAATTGCGAAATTTACCCAAAGGTTTAAAGATAAAATAGTGATTTTAATAGGTTTCATCTATTGGCTCTTTTTAGCTATATCTTCAGGAATGATTGAGTTTTACCCTTTCTCGCTTGCAGACGCTTTGAGCAAAACGGTAGCGAATAGACCTGTATTCATATACTATCACAACTTTGACTATTTCTTGACATATGGTGGGCTATACTGGTTCCCGACCTATCATATTGGCATTACATTTCCTGTGCTACAGTTTACACTTTCCGTTTTTCTGTCGGTTTTAATATCATTGGTCTTGAAGGATATACTTAAAATTAAAAACAACAATTCTCTCAAAAGAAGGAAT
>JAKATM010000065.1 GCA_021818765.1 Thermoplasmata archaeon
TATTACGATCTAGTTATTAAAATTTAGAAATAAAGCAAGTAAGTGACTAAAAAAGAGCCTGAAGTGGCGTTTTCTCTGAGTTGATCAACTTATGATTTTATGAAGTCTCTCGTATGTACAGATAGCTTCCATTGCCACGGTCCATATCGTAAGCTCTTCCGGATATATTGAGTATTTATTTCCCAGGCCATCCAGGTCTGTTCTGTACTCTCCTTCAGAAAATCCACCAATTATGAGTGTAGTATCACGAGAACCCCCAATCGCATCAGAAACGCTACTGACCTTTTCATCCGGAGAAAAGATTCGTATGTTCTCGAATCCACTCTTGGAAATGAATTCTTTAAGGTTGGAATCAATCATTTCAAGGAGAACAAGGCCTTCGTTCTGAATCTTTCGTTTTGTGTAAAGATCCTCAATCAAACCCTCAAACCGATTGAATGATCTGGGTATCCGTGTTTTGGGATTGACAATTATTATTTTATTTTCTCTTGTATGAATAAAAACTCGCAGTCCGCCCGCCTTGTTCAGAATGCTCTCCTGGCATGTAAGCAGGAGAGTGTGTATTATGTCGGGTCGCCCTCGTCTTGTGGATTCCCCAGGAAAAACTGACTCAATTGCCCTGTGCATGTAGTTGGAATCCAGTAGGACCTCAGAAAGCTTCTTTGATCTTCTTTTCGAATAGGAGATTGCGTCCGGGTAGCTCCAAAGTTCTTTGGGAACCATTTCGAGTTCAGCGTCGGCTATAATTATGTTGAGCATTGATCAGCCAATTGCTGTAATTCTTAATTTCTTTTCCTAACTCATATCTTACTAGAAGTGTAAAAAACATAATGGTCCGTTGCATGCTTAACAATGTCAATTTTTATAGATAACCTTCTGAAGGGAAAAACAGTATTGATTACGGGCGGAGCCACCGGCCTCGGAAAGGCAATGAGTATTGAATTTGGCAGTCTTGGTGCTCGAATAGCCATAGTAAGCAGAAAAAAGGAGAATCTTGAGGCAGCATGCGCAGACCTGAAGGCAAAGGGCATAGAGGCAGACTACCAGGTATGTGATGTCAGAAATCCTTCCCAAATCAGTGAATCGGTTTCAAAACTCGAGGAAAATCTCGGTCCAATAAACGTTCTGGTAAATAACGCTGCAGGTAATTTTATAAGCAGGACCGAACACTTATCGCCAAAAGCTTTTGATACAATAATAGGTATAGTTCTTCAAGGATCTTCTTACTTCTCGCTAGAAATGGGGAAAAGGTGGATCAAATCCAGCATTCAGGGAACGATTCTGAACATAGTTGCAACATATTCCTGGACTGGTTCTGCTTATGTTGTACCCTCTGCAGTATCAAAGGCAGGTGTACTGGCACTTACACAGTCACTAGCCGTAGAATGGGGTCCCAATGGGATAAGGAGCATTGCCATAGCTCCAGGTCCCATGCCAACCGAAGGCGCATGGAAAAATCTGATTCCAGATAACACATTCGAAAATCTAATGAAAGCAAGGAATCCAATGCTGCGCCTTGGCAAGCCTTCTGAACTTGCGAATCTGGCTGCTTTCCTTATCTCAGATGCGGCTTCATACATAAATGGTGATGTAATCACGATAGATGGCGGCGAATGGCTTAAGGGGGCAGGACAGTTTAACATGCTTTCCGAGATGCCGGATTCACTCTGGGATTTAATGAAGGAAAGAAGAGGGAAGTAAGAAGACTACATGCCTCCTGCAGCAGAGGCCTCCAACGATCTTGTTTTCTTGCCTGAAGCTTTAATTTCTTGATTATTCAGCATATATGCTACCATGAGTATTGCAAGAGCAAGCCCAGTGTTCGAATCTGTACTGAACTGTGCAACTATACCGAGCCCCTGGTATACGATCCATGCAAATATTGAGAAACAAAAAGTAACCACAGGTGCGTATGTGCTTTTGAATACCCAGAGTATGATTCCCGCAACTAATACTACCACAAAGAGAACATTTAGCTGGCTTGAAAAAGCCGATATCCTGATCTGCGTCGAAACGGCAAAGCCCAAAAAACCAAATGGGGAAGGAAAGTAATTCACAGGCAGAGAAGTCCAGAAACCATCTGCCGGATATACCTGAAAGCCAAGGGAAATTAGCAGTGCTGCGAGAGTTGCGTACCTGATTGTCCTTTCTGCCTTAATGCCGTTTCCTTCATTAACTGTCAGGACCAGGACGATAGCTCCAACCAGGTAGAAGATTACTGAACCCGGGAGTCCGGTTAAAAACGATGAACCATCTGTAAAGACACCACCAAAACCTTCGCCAAAGACCCATATGACTGCGCACCATGCTATCGCCACAGCCTGGATAAAGTAAAAGATCCTTCCTTTCTTCGCAGCAAGGTACAGCACTCCTATATAGAGTTGCACAACAGCTGCGAAAAGATCCATTAGGGACGGATCGCGATTCCAGACACTAATACTTAGCCTAATTACCTGTGTCACTGGAAAACCCATTGTAAGCATCGGAATCAAGTTATACTGTGCAAAGAGATTATTCATCTCAGGCTGTACCTGCAATATTGCATCGAGTATCCACATTATGCCGAGCGCCAGCCTCAGAAAAGACCTTGATCCAGATTCTTTAATCTTTGACTGTGCCTTAAGGAACAGTACGGCAATGAAAGGTGCTGGGAGAGCCGAAAGCAAGAATTCCTCATAAAAGGGAAGAAAGTCTGATACCTTTATAAGGGGCAGGCGGAGATAGAAGCGGAACTCGAAATTGAAAATAATTCCAAGAAGGATTGCCATTAGAGCAACCAGAATAAGTGCAATCACTTTCGGTATCGACTTCATCAGCATTACAGGTAAAATAAATGGCAATATGATGTTTTCATATCAAAATGCCTTGTTTTTTGTAAGAACAATACAAGAAAATGTCATGAAGAAGCCTTGTAGAATTAAAAAAAAGCTCTCATCTAGATCTTCACCAACTAGTTTCGCTTCTCCTTGCCAAATTTTGGCATGTCTTATGATCCTGGCACTATACTTTACTGCTAAAGCTTTTAAGATAATTAATGATACCAAGAATTATGATTGTTTGCGAGGATTATGACCATGATCCAGTTTATTTTTACCATAGGCATGTCAATGTGATAACTTCTTTTGAAGGGGCGGATCTAAAATCAAGATAAGGCAGCTTTTCAGTGTTTTTGGACCGCTTGTCTTTGCTCTCAGGTACCTCAAGCGGGAGAGAAAAGTACTGGCTCTTGTTTCCGTGATTGCAGTCCTCTCTGCTGTATTCAGGCTTCTAGTTCCAATATTTTTTGGAGACGCCGTAAACTCAGTAGAGAGCACCGATTTCGCAGCTGCGGAACATTTTGTTGTCCTGATACTTATCGTGTCAGGTCTGAGCGCTGTCGCATCGTTCGTCGTAAATTATGGATCCCAATACCTATCTCAGAGATATGCGTATGAATTGAGAAAGGATGTTTTTCATCACCTTCTGAACAAGAAATTCCGATACTTTGAAAACCAGACTTCAGGGAACTTATTGTCAAGATCCACAATGGATATAGAGGCAACCAGGAATTTTGTCCTGAACGTATTATCACAACTTATCCCGACAATCTTTCTGATAGCAATTGCATTCTACTTTCTCATCACTCTTGATGTAATCTATTCATTCTTCTTTCTTTTAGTTGTTCCGGTTCTGATATACCTAGGTATAACATTCCAGAGAAAACAGAGGAACCATTGGCGAAAAATAAGGGATACCTATGGCACCATGAATGAACGCCTGCAGGAGAATATAACTGGTCAGCGTGTCGTACGTGGATTCCTTGGAGAAGACAGGGAAGTGGAGAGGTTCACTGAAACCACTGATACTTATTTTCAGGAATATAATTTAGTAGCCAAGCTCAGGGGAAAGTATAACAACCTCATGCCCTTGCTTATAAGTGCTGCCGCAACCAGCGTTATACTATATGGCGGATATACTTCGCTTATAACAGGCAGCCAAATAGGAAACCTTGCTGCTGCTGTAAATATTTTCAACACCATGGCTTTTCCTGTCAGCTTCATTGGAAGATTGATCGTATTCTCAGAGAATGCCAAGGCAGGAATAGATCGTATCGATACCATCATAGACGGCCAGGACGAGGAGTCAGTATCCGGTGAAATTAATAATCCACTAACCCCTCCCGCAGAAGTTAACGCCATAAGCTTTTCCAGGGGTTCAAAAATAATACTTAACGGTATGAGCTTTCACATCAGGAAGGGTGAGTTCATTGCCATAACCGGTACAACCGGGAGCGGTAAGAGTACGCTTATAAATATGCTGCCCAGGTTGTACGATCCTGACTCGGGAACAATTTCCTACAATGGGGTAGTTTATGACAGATTTACCCTTCCTGAGATAAGAGAGAGAATTGCAGTCGTACCTCAGGAGATAAGCCTGCTTTCCGGTTCGATAAGGGAAAACATAGCTTTCGGTAAAGGAGAATTTTCAAACCAGGAGGTTATCGAGGCATCGAAGATTGCCCACATCGACGACTTTATAGAGTCTTTACCGGACAAATATGAGACAATCGTTGGTGAACGTGGAATAACATTGTCCGGAGGGCAGAAACAGAGGGTAGCCATAGCGAGGGCCGTCATAATGAAGCCTGAGGTCCTAATCTTTGATGATGCCACCTCAAGCCTTGATGCAGAGACAGAACTGGATATATTCAATTCAATAAGAAGCAAGCTGCATTCAACCGCTGTGATCATAATATCTCTGAAGGAAACAGGGTTAATGTTTGCCGATCGTGTTCTAATCGTCGACAACGGAAACCTTCATGAAGTTACAGAATCAAGAAAGGATCTTATCGATTCATCCAGAAAAGACAGCCTGGTAGGGGGTGGCTGATCGTGCCCAAGACATACGAGGAAGTCGAGGATGAACTGATCAAGGGTGGCAAAGGCTTCGCATCTTTCAAGAGAATGATCGGTGAAATGCTTTCTCAGAGAAGGGAATCAGCTAAACTAGGCATCTCGATCATCGTCACTGCGGCTATGGGCACAATCTACCCTCTTTCGATAGGTCTTGCGATTGATGCAATTATTATCCAGAAGAGCGGGATTCTACTTGCATTCTATGCGTCGCTATTTTTTGCAGTTTACGTAGTACAGTTCTTTTCAAACCGTGTGAGAACAATAAGCTCAACATATTTGGCACAGTACACTATCAAGAGTCTGAGAGATAAGGCATTCAAAAACCTCCAGAAAGTACCAGTCTCTTTCTACAGTAAGGTCAAGACGGGTTACCTTATCAGCAGGATCAGTAACGACGGCGAATCGTTGAGCGAATTCCTGACATTCCAGGTGCCACAGGTAATTTCAGGAATAACCACAGTCATCATTTCAGCGTCTATTATGCTCATTCTTGCTCCAAAGCTTGCACTTTATTCATTTATCGTCATACCTCTCCTTATAGGATTCACGTTTTCGCTTCAGCCAAGGGTAAAGAGGAATTATCTTCGCACAAGGAAAACGATTGCTGCAATAACCGGTAACCTGAGTGAAAACATCAATGCGATGAGGGCAATCAAGAGTTTCAACGTCGAAGGTAGGGTGGAGGGAAACTTTGACAAGCTCAACACCGCAAATTACGCGGCCAACATGAAAGCTTCCAGGCTCGCTTCGTCATACGGCTCTGTTGTCAGGATAATCGAAGCAGTTGGTATAGCTATAGTACTCATCGAGGGCGGTATAATGGCCCTTGGCGGCTTGATTACAGTCGGTATTCTTGTATCGTTTGTATTTTACGTGCAGGAATTCTTTGATCCGGTTGTGCAGCTTTCGCAGACATATAACTCATATCAGTCTGCAATGGTGGGTTTAGTAAGAATATACGGTATTATAGACAGCGAGAAGGACAAAGATTCAGCGGACTCGATCAAGCTCGATGATTTCGTTGACAAGATTGAGATAAAAGACGTGACTTTTTCATACGGCGGCGACAATGCGCTGGAATCAATATCCTTCAACATACGGAAAGGCGAGAAAGTGGGTATTGTGGGTCATACCGGCGCAGGAAAGACGACTGTCTCGAACCTGATAATGAAGTATTACCATCCCACAAAGGGTGTGATACTAATAGATGGAAAGAATCTTGATGAGGTATCGACAGGATCCTACAGGAGGCTGATAGCACCAGTTTTGCAGGATCCGTTCATGTTCCGTGGAACTGTGCTGGAAAATATCGTGTTTGCCGATCCTTCCGCGACAAGGGAACAGATTCTGAGCGCAATTGACCAGTTCGGACTGCATGCTCTTTTTGAAAAGATGCCGGATGGCATAGACAGTGAAGTTGGTGAAATGGGCCGTAACCTATCAGAGGGCCAGAGACAGGCCATATCCCTCCTCAGGGCCTTCATTCTGGATCCGGAAATACTGATCCTGGATGAACCAACCTCCCAGATAGATCCCGCCTCCGAGAAGATCATAATGGTGGCGCTTGAAAAATTCTTAAAGGGAAAGACGCTTGTTCTGATAACTCACCGCTTTTCCCTGATTAGACTAGTGGACGAGGTTATAGTGCTGGATCATGGTAAGCTTGTAGAGAAGGGAAACGTTGACCAGCTTATGGCAGAGGATGGAAAATTCGCCCAGCTATACAAATACCAGAAGGCGGACAATGACCTTCTTTGATCAATAGTTGCTTGTGATCAGTGTCCCTTCCGGCGAATTACCGTGAACAAAGTTCCTGACCCTTACGTCAAGTGAAAGTTTCTTGGCAAGCTCTATTGCAGCGGGATGAACTATCCTGGAGCCGCCGCTTGCTATGGAGATTGCCGCATCGTGTGAAAGCACTTCATACAGAAATGCCCTCTCGGTTAGCGTCTTCGGATCGACATTGTATATTCCGTTGACGTCCTTGAAAAGCGTGATGTGGGAGGAACCATATGCCCCGGCAAAAGCCACCGCGCTCAGGTCAGAGCTATTTCTGCCGAACGTCCTTATTTTTCCATGTGAATCTGGTGCAAAAAATCCGGTTGTTACAAGGACATCAAAGTCAGCAAGCACATTGTCGATGTTCCTTCTTATTGCAGGTGATGATGCCTCTATATCGGGAAGGTATCCAGATTCATTCAGGCTGGCAATCAGGCCGAGCAGATCCGATGGAACAAGCATTGCGTTGTGCCCCATCTCCTTAAGATACGCTGTGCAGGTTGCTGCGGAAAGCCTCTCTCCTATAGAAAGTATCTCGGGAAGATCCTCGGCGATAAGTAAGCTCTCGTTCCATCCTTCGCTCCTCCCAGGATGCGGATTAACGGAAACAGAAAGCAGTTGCAGCGACACATCCATTGGATAGTGTCCGAGGGCGCCGGCCAACCATCTTGCATGCAAAGAAACAAGATCATTCACCAGGGCGATGATCCCCTTCCTGTCTTGATTGCAACACTGCAGCAAGGAATCAGTGACTTTTTCAAAAGCACTCACCACAAAGACACTTTTGGAATTCATTCTTGCGATACCGTCAAGGTTCCGGAGTGCTTCGGATCCAGTAAGGCAGGAACCGCCTATCTTGTAAAAGCGGACTGGATCCGTCATATGTATCCCCCCATCCTGGCGGCGACTTCTGCGTTCAGCAATGTTGATCCGGCGGCTCCACGTATAAGGTTATCTACAACCAGCACGAACTGCAGTACATGATCGCTTATCCTTGCCCTTCCAACTGACACCTGCATTCCCGGAAGTTTTCCCTGATTCATGGAATCTAGTCTCGGTTGAGGGCGATCCACTTCCTCATGAAAAATGATAGGTTTATCGGGAAGCGTTGGCAAATCCCTTGGCAGGTCAGGATTGCTAAATGCACTGAAAGAATCCACTATATCGTTCAGAGAAACCTCGGAACCAAGGTTTACAGCCACAGACTCCATGTGGCCATTTATAACAGGGACCCTGGTACACGTTGCAGTCAATTGAAAGTTATGTTTGTTGTACGGGTCAAGTATTTTGTGAGTTTCAGCAACCATTTTCTCCTCTTCCCCTGGAATATATGGTATAACGTTGGAAAGGATGTCCATCGAGGGTGTGCCAGGGTAGCCAGCTCCGCTGACTGCCTGCAATGTTGTTACATTTACGCTCTTTATTATGAACTTTGCAAGAGGTGCGAGCGCAAGAACGAGCCCTATTGTGCTGCAGTTGCCATTGGCTATTATATAACTATTATGAAGCTTCGACACTTCCTTGAAATTTATCTCTGGAACCAGGATAGGCACATCTGGAAGCATCCTGTTACCGGAAGCATTTGTAATTATGCGGTTTCCATTTTTCATAAGTTCTCTCTCTAGAAGTGTTGCGCTCTGTTCACTCACCGCACTGAAAATGAAATCAAAATGGTGCCTGCTAATCTCATCAGTCTCCGCGTGCTGAACCTCCATCTTATGGCCT
>JAKATM010000066.1 GCA_021818765.1 Thermoplasmata archaeon
GCCTTTTGACGAGGATGCCTTAAGCAGCGCATCAACCACATCAGTGACGAAAACAAAGTCTCTCCTCTGTGTACCGTCTCCGTATATGACAGGCTGCTCCTTTTTCATCATTGACTTCATGAACTGAGTTGCCAGATTCGCGTACCCATGCTTTGAATCTTCATGATATCCATAGACTGAGAAAAACCTCATAGCGGAAACGTTCAGCCCGTATAAATTGCAATAGAGCTCAGAAAGACGCTCGGCTTCGATTCTACCTTCTGTATAGTAATCAGTTACCCCCGGAATTACATCCTCCCTGTGTGGCGGTTCTATTCCGTTGTATATGGAGGAGGTTGAAGAGAAGACGACGGGGCAATCATTCTTCCTGGCGAGTTCAAGAACAGAAATCATTCCGTCTATTACCTCTGCGACAAGGTGCGGGTTCTCCCTGTACATTGGTGAGGCCGAATAGAAGCCAAGGTGGTAGATGCAGGATATTTTATCCTTGATTTCACCTATATTCTTGGCATCTTTTTTCAAGAACTGCACACCAGACTTCTCGGGTCCGGAGATGTTATCCCGGGATCCTGTGTGCAGGTTATCCAGAACTATCACTGAATTTTCTTTTGATAAAGTCTCGACGAGATTGCTGCCAATGAAACCAGCTCCCCCGGTTACTATTACTTTAGAATTTGTCATATTACATAGTTATCGTAAAGATTTATTAAAAAATGGTGCATGGTTTCGCCTAACTCATGTAACATTTATTTAGACTGGTTCATTAAATAATTGTAGCCTTGTTTATGACTACCTTGTTTACAGGCCTGTCGCCTGCATCAGTTTTCGTAGATCCGATCTTGTCGACAACATCCATGCCCTTCACAACCTTGCCGAATACAGGATGCTTCCTGTCCAGATAGTTATTATTGACGAGGTTGATAAAGAACTGGCTTCCACCGGTGTTCGGACCGGCGTTCGCCATTGAAATTGTTCCCCTGTCATTCCTGTTGCTTTTCGAGAATTCATCCTTAATTGAATAACCTGGACCCCCCATTCCTGTTCCGGTAGGATCTCCTCCCTGTATCATGAAGTCCTTGATTACCCTGTGAAATATGACGCCGTTATAGAATCCCTTCTCAACAAGCTTCCTGAAGTTGCCAGCTGTTACCGGCATCTCCTTCTCAAAAAGTTCTATCTCTATATTTCCCATGTTTGTTTCCAACAGAGCTTTTGCCATGGCGATCATGAGTCATGCCTGGCTATTAAAGATAACAATTCGTCTGGGAGGAGCAGAGGAACGAGTAACTTTTAAGAGGCTGGAAACTATATTTCAACAATTGTTCCGCGGGGAATCTTATATATAGCGGAGAAGCCGATTTCCTCGAAATGCTTGGAGTATCCGACGCTAGAGGAAAAAAAAGCCTGCATTTCTTTATTTCCAACAGAATATAGCATGGAATTCTCGCCATAAGCCTTGTCGGAAGGAGCGTCAGTGTATGCCAACCCCGATTGTTTGCCGGAAATCCGGTTATATGAGACCAGAAAGAGGTTGGCGATTGATTTGATGGCGTGAAGATCGTTGACAATTTTTATTGCCTGTGAAAGCTTCTCTTTTGCATTTCCAGGTTGAATGATGAAAAGGTCGAAAAAAACCTGGCTGTCAGATTCTCCCATCGGAGTTTGTTTTCCCATGTATTCCGCCAGTCTAGCCTTCTCGAAATCACCGTTATGGCTCAGCCAGTACTCGTTCTCAGAATCAGAGCCATGGAAAGGATGCGCGAATCCAACGCCTGCAGGTTCGCCAGTGCTGGTCTTCCTTGCATGTATCATATAGATCCCGTCCTTTGCTTCCAGACTTTTTGCTAAATAGACAGGCTCGGCACTTTTCCTGTACTCGATGGTATCGTGTATATTAACTGAACCCCAGCCATCTGCATGCCGGTATATTGAGCCGTCAGGTTCCCGGTTGAGCGGATCGTCCCTGCAGACTTCCTTGAAGGCCAGCAGCATGGGATCGATTATCGATTCATAATTGCCTTTCAGGAGCATCATCCTGCACATGGACTGCTATCGTCAGTAAAAATTAATCTTTTCCTCTACCTGAAAGGAGTCGAGGTTACTCTTAAAATGAGATTAACCGATAAATCTTGGAATAACAAAGATTGCAAGCAGCAGATTGAAAAGAACTATTGCATCCAGAAGAGTGTAGAGTTTGTTTCTTTCGTGTCCGAATGTTACGAGCGCGTCAATCAGTACAGTAACAGGGGTGAATATCAAGACCCATAGGCCTACCGATATGAAATAAAGGCCGTCTCCGGCTAACAGGCCTCCAATGAAGTTACCTGGAAGAAGGGAAACAGAAGTTATTGTATCTCCGGGGTTGTGGTAATTAGCTATCTCTGAGAGCGATACACCATCGCCGCCTCCCCGAATAAAGACCAAAATTACTCCTATGATTATCAGTGAAAGGCTTAGTATGACACCCGATGAAAGGATCCTGCTGGTAATTGCATTCTGGTCCATTTTAGGCATTTGCTTTTTCCCTCCTTACTTTCATGTAGAGCAATAGGAGCAGAACTATCGATATCAGGATTGATACGCCAAAGCCAATGTAAGATATGGTACCCGTGGTAGGTAAGTTCTGCTCTCTGACCGCTCCGCTGAATATCATGTCCACGCCAAGAAATGCGAGTACCCAGAAGAATATCCATCTTATCCTTACGTTTGTGATCTTCACAAGTATCTTGGAACCCAGAAATGCACCGGCGAGTACGCCGACCGCAGTTGCAGCTGCCAGGAATGGCTGTATGTACCCGGCAAACCAGTATATTGAACTCCCAGTTGCAGCAGTTATTCCTATCATGAAATTACTGCTTGTTGTTGTAACCTTCATGGGCAGGTTCATTGCCCAATCCATGCCCAGTACTTTGAGCGCCCCACTACCTATTCCCAGGAGACCGGATATGAATCCGGCAAAAAACATCACTATCTCACCAAGCCACCACCTGACGGCATGGTAGTCAACCTGCTTCTTCAGCCTCTGGTCGTAGTATGATCCGTAGAGATTGAATATTCTCGTGGTCCAGTCAGGTTTCATGGCTTTGGGAAGTTCGAACCTGGCACGGTTTATCGTTGGCACAAGCGATATGAGCAGAACGAGACCAAATATGACATAGATTATCCAAATAAAGCCCGTTTTATAGACTGCAATGAGCGTAAGGCTTCCTACTATGGCACCCGTGGTCGTCGCGACCTCAAGCCCAATCGCGATCCTGATGTTCGCTATCTTGCTTTTCGTGTAACCTGAGGCAGATCCAGCTGATGTGGCGATTGTGGAAATCAATGAGGCACCAGTTGCAAAGACGATGGGAATGCCAAGGAATAACGTCAGGACGGGGACCAGAACTGTTCCCCCGCCAAGCCCGGTCAGAGAGCCCAGCAAGCCAGCGATAAACCCCGCAACAACTACTGATATGAATGAAAGTAGTATTGAAACAGGATCCATTGATTTGTTATCGCATCATTTTATATTATATTATTCTGGAATTTCCGACTGTTTGGTTCGTTCAATGCAACGGAGTGAATGGTAAAAGAAGATAAAGGGCCCCTTTAGCATTGCGGTAAGCTTATACCTCGAAGTTTAGTGCGTGAATGTTAGCTACAGTCCGTCTTTTACAATTCAATATGCATTCTGCAGCTTGGCAGTTGCATGTATTCCAGCAAATCTGGGTCTAGAAGAGTAACAGAGCATTTTGTGATTTGCTTCCTTCGGTTCGCTATACCTATTTATATTTTCTTCGTATACATAGGATATGTCACCGAATATCACAGATCTAAGGTTAGGGGAGGACCTCTTGAAAAGAGGCTTCGCCAAGATGACGAAGGGAGGGGTTGTAATGGATGTTACGACAGCAGAACAGGCGAGGATCGCAGAAGCTGCCGGGGCTGTCGCGGTCATGGCGCTTGAAAGAGTGCCCGCAGATATTAGAGCGGCTGGAGGGGTAGCGAGGATGGCTGATCCAAATAAGATAAAGGAGATCATGGAGACTGTCAGCATACCTGTAATGGCAAAGGTAAGAATAGGGCACATCTCGGAAGCTTTCACGCTAGCCAGCCTTGGTGTAGATATGCTTGACGAAAGTGAGGTGCTCACACCTGCTGATCCTTTCTTCCACATAAACAAGAAGGAACTGAAAATACCTGTTGTTTGCGGGGCACGCAACCTCGGTGAGGCAGTAAGGAGAATTTTTGAAGGCGCCGCAATGATCAGGACAAAGGGGGAAGCAGGAACAGGAAACATAGTGGAGGCGGTGCGCCACATGAGAGTCATGAACGAAGGGATCAAGATGGTGAAGGGCCTCAGCTCAGATGATCTGAAAAAGGTTGCCTCAACGATGTCTGATAGCTATCGGGTAGTCAGGAGGGAAATTTCCAGCCAGTTTTTCGGTGACCAGAAGGTCCTTGGCGATGACGACCTTTTTTACGGCAAGAGCGGAAAGCAGATAGAGGCAGAATTATACCAGATACTCGATCAGATCAAGAAACAGGGAAGGCTTCCTCTTGTGAACTTTGCTGCCGGCGGGGTGGCGACACCGGCTGACGGGGCACTTATGATGAAGCTTGGCGCCGACGGGGTTTTTGTCGGAAGCGGCATATTCAAATCTCCAGATCCACCGGAAATGGCGAAAGCAGTGGTGGAGGCGGTTGAGAACTACGAGGACTACCAGATAATTGGAACAGTCTCGCAGGGATTGACCGGCATGAATGGCTTGGACATAGAGCAGATGCCAAAAGATATGAGGCTGCAAGAGAGAGGATGGTAATATCTCTCTAGGCCTTCTCTATATTTTTGAATTACTCGTCATTTTAGTCCTTCTCTTCGTACTTTCACAGCTTTTTGGCATATTTGACCTGAGGGGTGGAATAGGAGCAGCCGTAATCGGAGGGATAATAGTATTCTCCACCGATATTGAATGGCTATCCCTGATGCTGATATTTGCAATAGCATCCTTTGTTGTAACTAGGATGTGGTTTTCATACAAGAAGAACCTGCAGGAGCAGGAGGGGAAGCATGGGGAGCGTGGGGTATCAAACGTCTTTTATGCCGGCCTTATTGGTGTAATTATTGCCGTGGTCAGTGCCTTAAGCAATTCGCTTCATCTGTCGGGCGTTCATTTTTTTGAACTGTTCGCGGTTTCGTTTGCTGTCATAACATCTGATACATTCGCCTCTGAGGTGGGTGTCATTGATTCAAATGTACACCTGATAACAAGCATGCAGAAGGTTTCACCGGGGACGAACGGCGGTATCTCATTAACCGGGACGGTAGCCTCTATCATAGGGGCACTCATTATTGGTATATCTTTTTCGCTGCTTGCTTACGACAAGTTCATTCTCTACAAGGTCCTATTCATAACAGGTATGGGCTTTTTGGGGAATCTAGTTGATAGCCTGCTTGGAGCCACGCTAGAGAGGGGAGGAAAGCTGACAAAAGGAGCTGTGAATCTTTACTCATCACTCTTTGCCGTTGTCCTCTCGCTAATTATCCTCACCCTTTAATGCTGCTCGCGGTATTGAAAAATAGTTGTCCTTTTCACGTAGAATTGCCTCCTCGAATCCTCTCAACCTGATTTTCCTGTTCAGGTTGAATCCCAGAGTATCCAGCTCATGTATCTTTTTCTTCGCATCGTCCATGAAATTATCATGTTCAAGCACGTGATCTGCATTGAGCCCTTGCTTAGCCTGCTCTACCGGCCTGACGCCGAATCTGCTTGCCGTTAGAGAGCCAAGCAACGTGAAGTTGTATCCGGGTTGAAATCCCAAAACAGCTGCACTGGATGCTATTATCGCGTCACTAAGAAGGGCGATTTCATTTCCAATGCCTATAGCCGGACCGTTTACGACCGAAAAAACAGGCTTGTTCAAGGAATAAATGGTTCTTATCAGTGCATGCGCATAATCAAAGAATTCATGTGCCGCACCTTGCTTCTCTTCAAGCATTATCTCTTTGAGAAATATTTCGTTGATCCCAGTTATTGCAATGCTCCTGACTGATTCATCCATGTAGGCAATCCCCACGACCTGCAGAAGCTCCTTGAAAAGGGTCTGCCTGGACCTGCCCTTGCTGTCGCATCGCATCACGATAAGGCCAATGTTTTCCTCTTTCCAGAAAGAAATATCATGAAACCCATAAGTTGTAATGTTACTACTCATGGTATTCTACCAGGCGGTACACCCTGATGATAATCCCTGCGAGGATCAGGTCTATCCCAAGCCCGATTCCAAACTCCATTGCCTGTGTTATCGGGTTTAATGTAAATATTATGTATGTCAATATAACGGTAACGAAGGCGAGTGTGGTTGATATTATAATACCAGAGTTCTTGCTTATCTGGAAAGGAGCATGTACAACGGTTTCTCGCTCCAGCCTTGCTGTGTAGTCTGAGCTCTTCATAACACCAAATGCAACGAACGATGTCACTCCGCCAGTTAATACGGTGGAGACAAGATTCAGGGCGTCAGGCTTGGCCATGAAGGCAGCAATATTCTGTGAAAATACCAGCATGGCAGCAATGAATATAAACAAGAATGCGAGGTAAGAGGTTAGCAGCTTATTCCGGGTTATCAAGAGCCTACCCTTCTTGTATTCGTTCGATATTATCCACATCCCAAGCATAACTATTACAAATGGAACGGCAAATATCACCCCAACCGTCGTCATCTGTATCTGTATTCCTGGCAAGAGTGCCCCCCATGCAGAAAGAATGACAAGATAAATGAACATAAGAATTCCAATGCCCGTTATTATTGGCCTGGAGAGAGGGTGGCGGTCATTGCTCCTGTCAATGAAGGGCAGGACGAGAAGATATACGGCCGGAATACCTCCAAATATAACCGAAATAAGGAAATAGGGCGCCAGTCCATGCAGCGGTCCCACCTCATATGAAATTATGTTGAAGTCGACAGCCTTGTAAAGGAAAAGCAGGAACCATGGGGGGTACGCTGGAATCACGCCACTCTGCACGAGCGGGATCTGCGATGGGGATATCGGGAAAGGAGAGAACAGAACCGGGATGTTCGGAGTTACGGCTATGATAGAAGGTATCAATATTATCAGGCCGAAGGAAAACATTGCCAACTGCGTCATAAATGCAAAATTATAAGGCCACCATGGCCTGTATTCTGGTTTTTCCTTATCAACTGCAGGAAACTTGTGGTCTGTATCCTCTGGTGACGGCATTATTGTGTTTGACTCAGCAAGGTAGAAGTGCAGCCCGAATACGAGCCCAATCAGGGCTGTAAATATGATGTGCCAACCCAGCATTCTCATAAATGTGCCAGCTGATGTCCCATTTCCAAATACAATTGTCTCGAGGAATGTGCCAAGAAGAGGCGTTGATGAGGCAATTCCCCTGCCAACATCGGTGGCATCAAGGGAAAGCTGGTCACCAGTCATTGAATATCCAAAGTATGCCACGCCCAATGTCAGGCCAAGAAGTATGACGCCAAGAATCCACTGCAGCTGCCTGGGTTTCTTGTAAGACGCCGTGAAATAGTTCCTGAACATGTGAACATAAATCAGTACTATCATGGCGTAGGCACCATAAAGGTGGGTGGAAAGTATCAATGCACCATAAGGGACGCTGTTTATAAGAAACTCGGTGCCGTCATATGCATTTGATGGATCGTAATAAAGCAGCAGTATAAGTCCAGTTACCACCTGATAGACAAAAGCCATTGATATGAGGGCTCCAGTCCAATACCATATGCCGCCTTTTCTCCTCATATACGAAGGTACGCGCTTCAAGGGGAGCTCGTTTATGTGCAGTCCCTCTACACCAACTAAGCCGTTAACCTTATCCATGGCATTTTTTGATAATTCAGATACCTTATCAGACAATGATTTATCCATTTATTTACCTCAACTGCCTAAATATGAGACTTCCGTTGTGCTCCCGCTCAGAGGGTTTCCTCCGGTCAGGTCGCTTACCCGCCCATAGATCGTAGGTGACCCTGGGGTCATCCCTATTGCGGTCAGCGTCTTGTCGCTATTGTACGTAAGAATGACAGGAGGGAGCGGATGAAGTGTCGGTCCGGTTATTACACCGGCCCCGGCATTCGGATCGTAAGTGCTACCATGGCATGAACAATGAATGTATCCAGGATTGGTGGAGCCGTTAAAGGAGGTGCCTATTACCTGTGTTCCCGGCGGGTAGAAATGAATTTCCGGCGGGGTGCATCCCAAATGCTGGCATATTGCGCTGAATGCTACGATACTGTTAGCTGGACCTACACCAGCTCGGA
>JAKATM010000067.1 GCA_021818765.1 Thermoplasmata archaeon
ACCATACAGCCTGGTTATCTTTTCCAGCATGATCTCAACGATCTGCTTTTCATTCTTTCCTGCAATTAGACATGCTATTGGTTCACGATTCCTTCCAAGATCCGTAAGATTCTTCTCGTTCTGGAAGAACATGTATCTGATGAGTCTCTTTGCCATGTCGAGATCCTTTTCCTTACGGGAATCCTTTATCCCGTGTGCAAGGTCCTTCTCTATGTGGAACAAACACCTCTGCCTCTTTATGCGTATGTGCATCTTTTCGGATACAGCTTCCAGTATGGATCCATAATGATAGCCGTCGGTTGTTATGACAATATAATTGATATTATCAGGTATGATGAATCTTGATAATGCACTGATAAGGAAATTTACAATTGTCTCCTCTCCCAGATCGTCAAGGATATCCTCAACGAAGCTTCCGGTTATGGAATCCTTCAGAAGTGCCCTGTATCTCTCCATGCCGTTGATATGGACATACTGCTCATCATATACGAAGTAACAGGATGAGTCCATTGTTGTTACTGGAATGAGAGGAATTGTCTTTCTCACAGTCTCAGGCGATATTATGATCCTTCCGATTGTGTGAAAGATGTCTGCTGTCTTTCTCAGGGATGTTTTCACCCTGGTGCGAATGCCCTTCTCTTTCATATCGTCGGGATAATGCTTTCCGTAACCATAATTCGGTGGTCTTGCTACAAACGAATATCTGCAGTCCTGGCAGATATATCTCTGTATCCTGAATACAATTCCATTCTCCAGCTTCCGAATACATGTGCCGTTCCTCACAACGTTCCTGGAATGGCATTGCGGGCACATGGGATTCATGTAGCTTATTAGATCCTGATTCCTGAGCTCAAGATCCATCATGGGTATGTTATTGATCATGAATATGGGGGAAGCGCCCAGTGGTGAGAAATCATCAAGAGAAGTTGATATCCTCTTGAACTCAGTATATGGCGCCTTCCTCAGTCGCATGTGATGGTATGTTTCATTCATATTTCATGATTTCGGTTACGCACTGCATGTTAGAGAAAAATCAACTAAATGTTGACAATGTCGTTTTGATAAATACTTCTTGTTCTTCTTTCCCATACAACATTCCAAAAGGATAGATTCACTTCGCGATAATATTGCATTTAAACCTGATAATGTCTGTTTAATACTACTTCCCCAAAACCTCGTGCCAATTGAAAAGGGGAACGCATATCTATTATTCTTAGAAATCGTTAGAATTTGAAATACCGGGAACAGCTTTGATTAGGCCAAGGTAAGCACAGAAAAAAATCCAGGTTCTATTGTACCCTGAGCCTGAAGTTTGGAGCCTCTCGTGCTAAATATTGTCATCTAAACTATAAGAATCCTTGAAGACCTGGCACAAGTTAATGTTCTGGTTCGTAGTGAATAGCAATGACACCGTTTTGAAAAGCTTTTGCAGAGACTAGTTTTAGTTTGTGCCTCTTTAGGTCATCTTTGAAGAAAGACTTTCCTGCACCTAAAATGATCGGTCTAATCCGTATCCTGTATTCATCGACCAAATCGTTTCTGATTAAAGCCGAGACAAGCGTTCCGCTTCCCACAACAACCACGTCCTTACCTTTTCCATTCTTGATCTTCGGAACTGCTACAGCGGGATCTTCGGGTACAATCTTAGATGGCTTCCAGGGCGCGTCGGTCATGGTTCGGGAAAAGACAATTTTTGGTTGTCTGTTCAACTGGTCAATTATCTCAGAGTCAAAACCGTCCGGCGACGGAGAAGCTCCAGGCCAAAACTCACTGAACTCCTGATAAGTAACACGACCGTAAAGCATGGCATCCACCCTTCGGAGGATTTCTTTTGACCATTCAATCTCTTCCCTATCGAATCCAAACCAATCAATTTCATTCTTAGGGCTTGTATAATAGCCATCCAATGAGATTATACTATCAAGGATTAACCTTCTCATTTTTACATAAGGGTATTATTCATATATATATTGTAATTGGTCTGCATGCTTCGCTACTATCCTATTGCAGATAACACGCCTCTAAGACAAAATGCCGTTATACCAAGTTTGAAATACATAAATAAATGATCTTGTTAATTACATGTGTCCCGTAGTGTCCAGAAAGATTATGGCACGATTTAGTTATTTTTTGTGCAATCTAAGATCCATACATTGATGGTCATGTGCACAAATTGCTTTCAGAAAGATAGAATATTGTTTTTATCCAAGCTTATATTATTGTCGAAGGAAATGTTATGAAAGTTCTTGTATTGGGCGGAACAGGTTTTATAAGCAGGCGTCTCGTTGATCTTCTGATCAAGGACGGAGCGGATATAACTATGGCGACTTCGGGAAGAACGCCAAATCCCTTTGGAAGTGATGTTGAAGAGGTTAAAGTCGATAGGTTTGATCGAATGAGCCTCTATAAAAATCTTAACTCACCTCCATTCTTTGACGTAATATACGATATGCTAGGGTTTAGGTCGAGAGACGTGAACGACCTGATGGAACTGTTCAAAAACAGGGTGGGAAGATTAGTTTACACGTCAAGTGCATCAGTATATCGAGGACTGTCAGGCACTTTTACAGAGAGTGCATTTGATCCAACAAAGATAAAGATTGAAACACCAGGAATGGAATCAAGTTATGAGGAGGGAAAAAGGAACTGTGAATTAATATTATTTAGCAGAGCCCCATTTCCAGTTGCCGCGGCAAGATTTCCAAATGTGATTGGTCATGACGACAGTACACTTAGGTTCCAGGATCACTTGTCTAGAATAAAAAAAGGAGAGACTTTCTTGGTACCCAGAAAAAGTGGACGAAGGAATTATGTATGGGTAGATGACGCTGGGAGATTTCTCTTCTGGTTGGGTAAGCAGGGTAAAACCGGCGCATACAATGCAGCTTCATCTGAATTTATGGAGGTCTCAAAAGTAATATCAAAACTAGGAGAATTTATTGGTGTGCCCGCAAAAATTGAGCGGACAGATGAGGGGAAATCAAATTCCGCATATTATTCAGAAAATGATTACATCCTCTCAACGAAGAAAGCGGAGTCAGAAGGCTTCAAATTTACCAAATTTGAAGAGTGGCTAAAGAAAGAAGTCTCTGAGTACATTGAAAAGGATGGAAAATCATATAATTCGGCGGATTATCGTAGTTCCCTTTTTTAAATCCATATGTCAGCTAGATTGTGGGCAATATCATTTCTTGGCTGATTCCCCAGACCCACGCTTTCTGTAGATCCAAAAATAGCCTACAACGACACCTGCTATAAGGGAACCAGTTATAATAGCGCTAGAGAGGATAGTGTGGCTCGGAAGAGATGTTGAATTGCTAGCCTGAACTGGCAAACTCACCTCAACTAAACTGCACTCCCCCGAATTTTGTACAAAGATAGTTGTGCCATTTTGAGTTTCAGAAAGAGCCAATGGATTATTACCGATCGAAATATTGGATATAGCACCATCTTGAGAAGGATCTATGACGGCAAGGTGACCAGACGTTGAGACAAATATACCTATATCTTCAAATCGTTGCGAAAGTGTTATTTCTGAAACATAGAGCATCTTATTCTGTGGATCAAAAATAATGTCTGTCGGTAGATCGCTTAACCTTATGTTTTGATTAGCTCCCTGCCCTTCCACGTTCATCAGGGTAAGATAGTAACCATACCCTCCATTTGCCTCGCCCGAATAGCCTCCAATTGCGAGATCGTTAAGTTGTGAATCAAATGCCGCCGCTACTGGACAATCGCTAACTGCGAATGTCTTTCCAAGAAGATTATTCTGCGTATCCAGACATACGAACCTATTGTATGTATAATGAACGTAAAGGAATCCGTTATTTGGGTCGCAAACAAAATAACCTGCAGAAAAAGGTCCAAAGCCTAAAAGCCTCGATAGCGTAATATATTGAATATTAGAACCGTTTAATGATGTAACCTCGATTCCTCCAGCCATAGAGTCAATAGAATAAAGCTTGCCTGTGTACTTATCCATAATCATGCATGAAATTGTAAAGCCGCTTGGTCCTATTATGTGACAGGCAACTGGTTCCAATGAAGTTGTGTTAACAAGGAAGAGGTGATTTCCTCCGGAGACATAGAGGCAGCTGCCGTTAGTGCTTAAGCCGACAAGATGTAACTCGCCGCTTGACATTGAAACTGAGTAATAGGATTCAGGATTTGTTAAAGATAGAAGGGAGCCGGTCAACGCGGAAAACCTGTAAAGAGATCCAGACGGATTTTCCGGTGAATTATTCAAGAAGTATACGCTGGCAGACCTGTTAGGGGACACAATCAGGTTCCTGAAGGTATTAGTGATGGCATAGAATGGATGAATGGTTCCGTCAACCAGTACTTCCGGATAACTCTGGAAAAGACCATTGTAAACATGAGCATTTAAGACATCCAAAGTCCTGGATACTGTGCCATAAGAAAGGTTTGAAATTGAGATGAAAGATACATTGATCACCTGGGATCTTGATGAAATTTCTATCTTTCCATTTGAGGGAGATGGATCATACGTACTGATAGATAGGATAGAAAAGAACACCTCCCGGCTTGAAAATGTAAAGTAGATCCTGCTGCTTGTTGATGTGTGATTCTGATTCTCCGCCATCACGGTCCACAATGTGCCAGTGGGCAATCCATTTTCTTGAAACACAACAGTGCTGAACTGAAGCCAGCTAAGGTTAAGCGAAATTGTAATGTTTGATCCATTAACCGCATAAACACTTGTATTACTGAAAGAATTGCTTCCGCAGTTAACAAGAATAGATTGATTGGCAAACAGGCAGTTTACAGATTGGGTAGAATTCGATGCTCCAAGATTTAATCCAATCTCTTCGCCCAAATAATTGTTGAAAGCTTCGATAAACAGTTGCCCTGGGCCGTTGAACTCCACAGCAAAATGTACGACGTATAGACCGGCGAGAGGATAGAATGTAATATTGACGGTGACATTAACGCCGGATACCAAAGGACTTGACGTTGTATTTCGACAACTAAAAAGTGGTTTACCAAAGTAATCATTGTATGAAATGAGGTATGCCGTCGCTTTATAACTGTAAGAACCATTTATGACAAAGAACGAAATGTCTGTAGTTTTGCCAAGATAGTCAGTGGATATGCTTTGAGACTGCCCAACCTGAAATAGCTGCAGATTCCAATTGGCATTGAAACTGGAAAGTCCAGTCTGATCGAAACTCAATCTATAGAAAGAGATGAACACTGTGCTGTTCGCAGCATTTACTGTATGGTAGCTTCCATTAAGAAGCGTTGTGCTGAAAGAGCTGAAGTTCATGAAATACGATCCGGGTGCCACCGGAGCGCTCAGAATATTAGATCCTCCAGAAAGGATAAATGAAATGTTGTCCCCAGTTACCTGTGTTTCCCACCTGCCTGAAAATCCTGTTTCAATCGCCCTAAGATCCACCACTCCAGAAAAGTTGGCTACAAGATCGCTGTTAACCGCCGGTACAGTCAAAGTATACGAATCGCTCGAAGCGTATGTAGGCTCGTTTCCCGAGAAATTTGAATAAAGATAGTATCTGTATTGATAAGTTCCATTCAACAGATACAAGCTAGAAAGGGAATCCAAAGATTTAAACCCGAAAACTTTTGATGTCCCAATATATGCACTTGCCCCCCACAAGGAACCGTTAGGCGCATTATGCTCCGTGATGCTTATGTTGCTGAACGCCAGCGCCTTGCTTTCGTTTGCAGATGAGAGGTTTATATTCCCATAGGAGACCTGGAAAGTACAGTTTCGATCCATGATGCTGATAGCATAAATGGGAGAGATAATGTTATAAGGAAAGAAAACCGTGAAACTGTTATTATAAGAGCTCGCGTCAATTCCACTTTGAACCTTTGGCGGCAAACCTGGTGCATGAATATATTTTACAACAGCATTCCATGACAGGCCATTATTTCCAACTGGTATTCCTGTTTCGTAGAAAGAGATGGATCTCATCGAAATGCTTAACTGTCTATCAGCCGAGATTATGGTGGAGTTTGAGCATAATGTAATGTTTTCACCAAACTCATGAAGAGAGACAGAATAATCATATGAACCCTGCGAAACGTAATAAGCAACGCTGCTGCCATTGCTCTCTTTTAAGCAGTTATATCCTGAGCTGTCATGAAGATCAGCGAACCATGTAAGATGATGTGTATTTCCGCCAAGCGCGATCGTGAAGTGGTATATGTTGATCGCAACTACGGTATCTCCCTGAACATTTGCTGTGCCTTGCATAATATACGATGACTGGTTTCCATAGAACACAAAGTAAAGGAAGCTTCCAGGCCCCGATGTGAAGATGATCGAGGAACCCGTGCTGCTGGAATAGCTCGATCCGAATTGTACGGCCCAGAAGGAGGAATCAGGAAGTCCATTCTCCTGAAATGTCACTGTATAAGCGTAATTGCTCGAAGGCTGTGATTCACTTCCATAATTTACAGAAGAAGATGTCTCTGCAGCATGAAATACCGGAACAGGGACGTATCCGAGAACAGAGGAAAGGAGGACCGCACATGCTATGCAGACAGGAATAATTCTGTACATCTTATTCTCTGAAATCAGCGTACAAATCTTAATGATCGTGACTTAATAAGCATTTCCAATCATGTCAAAATATTGAATTACATTCCCTGCATTTTGCTTGAAGCTAAGCGTTAAGCTATAAATTCATGATTATGATGACCGCTTTATAATGAATGAAGTATACATTGTCAGTGCGGTCCGCACTCCGATCGGAAGGTTTGGAGGTGCGCTTAAATCAAAAAGAGCAGTTGAGCTTGGAGGGATGGCGGTAAGGGAAGCGATAGCAAGATCAAATGTTGTTCCTGACAGCATAGAGGAGGTCATCATGGGCAACGTTCTTCAGGCAGGGAACGGACAAAATCCTGCCGGGCAGGCAGCTACACTGGCTGGCCTCAGGAGCTCAACCTTGAAATATACTGTTAACGTAGTTTGCGCATCGGGTATGCTTGCGATAGAATCTGCGTTCAGGGAAATCAAGCTTGGTGAGAGAGATATAGTTGTAGCCGGCGGAATGGAAAGCATGAGCAATTCACCACTTCTTCTGTCGCCAGACTACAGGTGGGGGGTGAAGCAGCTTCTCTACAAAGACCCGGGCCTTAAGGATGCCATGCTTTCCGACGGACTTCTAGACGCATTCAACTCTGAACATATGGGCGTTTCTGCGGACCGTACAGCTGCCAAATTTGCAATAAGTCGAAAGGCAGCAGACGAATTCGCTTATGAAAGCAACATGAAGGCAGACAGGGCATGGAAAACTGGTGAATTTGCCAGGGAGTGCATCTCGGTGGATGACCTAAAGCAGGATGAGGGGATCAGAGTCTCGGATCCTGGGGTTCTTGGAAAGCTTAAGCCGTCATTCGGCCCAAATGGAGTGTTGACGGCTGGAAATTCCTCACAGCTTTCGGACGGTGCATCTGCACTTGTCCTGGCTTCCGAAAAATCCGTCGACGAACTTGGCCTTAAGCCACTGGCGAGGATCACTGGCTATCACCAGGCCTCATTAGACCCCAGGGATTTCGTCGAGACACCGATTCCATGCACAAGACAGTTCCTGGAAAAACATGGAAAGAAGATTGGATATTATGACCTGGTTGAGCACAACGAGGCATTCTCCATAGCATCCATAATTGTAAGGGACCAACTGGGCATAGACAAGGATAGATTCAACGTTAACGGCGGTGCAGTTGCATTGGGGCACCCTCTTGGTAACAGCGGATCCAGAATAGTTGTTACCCTGCTGAACGCTCTCAGTTCCCGCAAACTGAAGACGGGACTGGCTACCATCTGTCATGGAGGGGGCGGAGCACATACACTCTCGCTTGAACTGGTTTAGACTTAATCCTTATAATTACTCAACTCATAACATGTTATGAGATATGAAAACATTGTAGTCAAGGAAGAAGATGGAATACGCATGATCCGGATAAAGAGAAAGTCTGATCTTAATCCTCTTGATCTACCAGCGCTTGCCGAGATCAGGGCAAGCATGTCTGAAAAGACAATGATAACAGTGATCACCGGAAGCGAACGAGCTTTTTCTGCTGGAGCGGATATCAAAAATTTTGCAGGATTGAAGGAATCTGTTGCATACTCATTCTCACGCGAGGGGCATTCTGTAATGAATTTCATTGCCTCATATGAGGCTCCGGTCATTGCAAGCATAAGAGGATAT
>JAKATM010000068.1 GCA_021818765.1 Thermoplasmata archaeon
GAGGAAGCAGATCATGGAGATATACGGGGCCACTGTGGTTCCTAGCCCGTCCAGCGAAACCGATTTCGGAAGAAAGACCCTCGCGGAGCGTGCAGATCATCCCGGTTCGCTTGGTATTGCGATAAGCGAAGCTGTTGAATACGCCCTCGATCATGGATATAAATACATGCTGGGCAGCGTTATGAATTCCGTCATAACGCACCAGAGCATAATTGGGCTCGAGACCGCGAAGCAGCTGGAAATTGAAGGGGAAGAGGCAGAGGTCATGATTGGATGCGTTGGGGGCGGAAGCAACTTCTCCGGTTTCGTTTTCCCCTTTATCGCAGGGAAGGCTGAAATGATAGCCACTACAGCCGAAGAGGTGCCGAAGTTCACCCATGGCAAATTCGGGTACGATTTCATAGATACAGCAGGAATACTCCCACAACTGAAGATGTTCAGCCTCGGTGCTGGATTTGTTCCTCCCGGGATATACGCAGGAGGCCTCAGGTACCATGGTGCTGCCCCGGCACTCTCAATGCTCGTACACAGCGGAAGAATTAAGGCGGAGGATGTTGGGGAGGGCGAGGTTCTTGAAGCAATGCGCACCTTTGCAGCCACCCAGGGAATCATAGCTGCACCGGAGTCCGGGCATGCCATTGCATCCGCGATCCGCTACGTCAAGAGGGATCCAAAGGCAAAGAAGAATATAGTCGTGAACGTGAGCGGCCATGGGCTCCTTGATCTTTCAATATTCAGCAGGGGAAAGAAATGAAACCCAGGCTCCTGATCTACCTGACACTGGGGTTTCCGGACAATAATTTCCTGGAGGATTTCATTCTCTCCATACCGGAAGGAACGGTCGACGGTCTTGAACTTGGGCTGCCTTCAGCCGATCCGAGATACGATGGGCCAAAGATCCGTTCCACACATGGAGAAAACAGCAGCTTCGATGTTGATGAAATCGGAGGAATCTTGCAGATTTGCAGAGACCTGAACATCAGGGTGAACATCCTGTCATATTATTCGGACATTGAGAAAGCGGCTGCGAAGTTTCTTCAGGAGCTTTCAAGTCTCACAGTGCATGAGATGATTGTTCCCGATCTCCTTATCGACTATAAGGAGGATGCCGATGCCTTTGTCAAGAAAATGAGGGAAGCGGGCATATCATACATACCGTTCTTCAATGCCGCAACGCCGGACAGGGTCATGGAGAAATACATTGAAATGACTGATTCATGGATATACTACGGCCTTCAACCATCCACCGGCATAAATGTGCCCGTAAACATACCCGAAGTAGTGGGAAGGGCGCTTTCTCTGATCAGTCAAAGAGACATAATTTTCGGTTTCGGGATTCGGAATGGAGACGATGCCGCTGATATAATAAGGGCAGGAGGACATGGAATCGCGATCGGATCTGCATTGGTGGATGATATAAGACATCGCGACAAGAATGCAGCAATCCACAAATTAAAGGAATACAGGGAGGCGCTGGACAGTGCTGTATGATATTGAAATACTTATAGACGGCAGGGACCTGAACGAGCAGCATGCTTATGACCTTATGAAAACACTCATAGCCTCCGGTACCGATCTGGAGAAGACTGTTTTCCTCCTGGCGGTTCACATGAAAGGCATGATTGGCCAGGAGCTCACGGGATATGCAAACGCAGTCCGTTCAGAGGCAAAGATAGGTCCCATACGAGATACGAGCGACATTGTAGGAACCGGAGGAGACGGTATGCACACTATAAACGTGAGCACAGCAGCCTCGATACTGTGCGCAGGGATGGGAATCAGGATGGCGAAGCATGGCAACCGCGCCATAACAAGCCCGCAGGGGAGTGCCGACATTCTCGCAAGGATGAACTACAGGTTCGAGAAGAGCCAGGAAGAGCTTGAAAATCATCTCGAAGGCACAAACTTTGCATTCATGCTTGCACCTTACTACAACGATGCATTCGCAAAGTTCTTTCCTGCACGCAAGATGCTTACGTTCAAGACGGTCATGAACTACATGGGTCCAATCACCAACCCCGCGGATCCGGAGAGACTTGTCATCGGCACTTCGGACCCTGCGACATGCGATCTCTATGCAGACTATCTGTCAATCCGCAGGAAGAAAGGTTTCATAGTTAATGCATCAGACGGAATGGACGAGATATCGCCCATCTCCACGACCAGGGTCATCATGGTTGATGGAAGCAGGAAGGAACTCATCATTGATCCGAAGGAAATTGGCATTCCAGCAATGAAATACGAAAACATAACGTTCCCGGATCCGGAAAAGAACCGGCACATGCTCCAGGAAGGGCTCTTTGGCCGCGATGACCACGTAGCAGCATTCATTGCGCTGAACGCGTCTCCAGTACTGGTCCTCAATGGTGCAGCATCATCGCTTGAAGAAGGTTACAGGCTTGCAGTAAAGGAGATCAGGGCCGGCACAGGGAGAAAATCATTCAAGAAAATCTCGGGGGGCCTCGACAGGCTTGCGTGATACATTGCTCAAAATATGCGGCATCACCAAGGAGGAAGATGGCCTGGCAGCCTTCGACCTTGGGGCTGACCTGATCGGCGTAGTAAGGGCACCTGGGTCACCCAGATACGCTTCCGAAGAGACCATAAGGTCCCTGCATGCCATGAAGGTACCTCTTGCCGGTGTATACACGCATAAAGAGGATATTGGCCCGGAGGCAGACTACCTGGATTATATCCAGCTGCATTTCAAGCACAGTGCTGACGTGATCAAGTCGGTAAAGGAAGAGCATCGCGTGCAAATAATATCGGTGGCAATATCATCAGATCCTGAAGTTGCGCGTAAACTCTCCGAATACAGTGCAGGAGGAGCAGATATAGTCATGATAGAGTTTGCAAACGGATTCCGGCGCGAAATGGAAAAGGCGAAGTTGCTCCGCAGAAATTTCCGGTTTGGTGCGGCAGGTTCGATCCAGCATGAAGACCTGCCGTCGATCAGGGGGCTTGACCTCGCAATGATTGATGTAAGCAGGTCCCTTGAATCTTCCCCTGGCGTCAAGGACAGGGAGAAGATGAGATCCTTTATAGAGGAGGCGCTCAACTAGATGCTTCTGACTGAACTGGAAAACTCCTTCAGCAAATATAGGAACGTATTCTATTTCTGCAAATTTGACCGCAGTAACATGATCTCCGGGAGAGAAACGCTGATGTTCGGGAACAGCGATCCAATCAACGAATCCAGCGATGCGGGGAGATTCTTTGAAAGGGTTTCCTCAATAACTGCGGAGAAAGCATCCATGTTACCGATACTGATACCATTTGATTTTGTCACCACTATATATCATGATATCATGGTTCATCGATCCAGTCTTCCGCTTCTCCAGACCTTTGAGCCAAGCGTCACAATGCATGGCAGCCTGACAAGACCTGATTCACCGATACCAGCGAAGGAGAGCATTCCCTTCTCTGAAAGCAACATGGAGGGAAAGGTATCGGATGCAATAAGTCGAATAAGAAGCGGTGAACTTCTCCAGGTTGTACTTTCCATGAAGTTTCCGGTGGATGAGATGGACCCGGTAGAGTCGCTGAAACGCTTTGTGCTGAAAGACTCCTCGCTTTACGCTTTTCTTTACAAGACAGACAACCTCATTATTGTGGGAAGCTCCCCGGAGAACCTTGTAACGAGGAGGGGCAGTGAGCTCGAAATATTCCCGATTGCGGGCACAAGGAAGCGTTCCCGCAATGCATCCGAGGATCAGGCCCTTGGATCCGAGCTTCTCAGATCTGAGAAGGACAAGCTTGAGCACCGGATGCTCGTCGATCTCGCAAGAAATGACCTCGGGAAGGTGTCTGAGGCAGGAAGCGTCAAGGTGACTGACTCCATGGACCTGAGGAAATATTCCTCCGTGCAGCACCTGGTCAGCCGGGTGAGCTCATCTCTTCTTGCAGGCAGGTCAGATATTGACATTATAAAATCTGTCTTTCCCGCCGGCACGGTATCAGGTGCTCCCAAGAAGAGGGCATTGCAAGTCATAGGTGAATACGAGGAAGCTCCCAGAGGGGCATATTCGGGAGCCATCGGCATCATAAGCCGAGAAGACCTGGATCTCGCCCTTCTAATAAGGAGCATTTTTTCGTATTCCGGGAGGAATGAAACACAGGCCGGCGCAGGGATCGTGAAAGATTCGGATCCGAAAAAAGAGGTACAGGAAATGTTTGACAAGTCGCTAACAGTCATGGGAGGTGCAGTGCATGCAAGTCCTGATAATTGACAATTACGATTCCTTTGTTTATAACATAAAACAGGCTGTGGAGAAGATGGGGCACTCCGCCCGGCTGGTTGAGAACGACAGGATCGCGTCTTCAGATCTTCGTGAAGCGGACAAGATCATAATATCACCCGGCCCCGGCAACCCGTTACTCGAGGGAGATCGCGGCTTGACTGATAAAGTTATCAAGCTTGGTGAACACAAGGTTCTCGGTATATGCTTCGGGCACCAGCTGCTGGGCATGATGCTGGGCTGTAACATCAGGATAGCTGACAGGATCATGCATGGTGAAATAGATCACATAAAGCATGAAACATCCCCCTTATACAGGGGCATCCCGGATGTATTCGAAGCAGTGCGTTACCATTCGCTGGTGATAGACCCAGGCGATAGCGTCGTGGTTGATGCGAGATCGCTTACAGACGGATCAGTAATGGGATTCCACACTCCGGACATGAACGTATTCGGCATACAGTTCCATCCAGAGAGCTTTTACACAAGAGAAGGAGAAGCAATAATCAGAAATTTCCTGGAGGCTTGAAATGTCGGTTGTTCAAAGCATTTACAGTGATAATGAAATGAGGATCCAAGTGAACGAGAACATGAGGACCAGGGATATTATTAGCCTGCGTAAATCGCTGGCTGAAAGGAGGAGGTCCGGTATCACCCCCGTTATCGGGGAATTCAAGAGGTCCTCGCCTTCTGGTTTTCGATTAACCGAAGGTGTGTCGCCGGCTGCCTACTTCAGGAAGCTGGCAGAAATGAAGGTAGCTGGAATAAGCGTGCTTACGGAGCCAAAGCATTTCCTCGGATCATATTCAGATCTTGTCGAGGCACAGTCAACAGGGCTGCCCCTCCTTGCCAAGGACTTCATTTCAAACGAGAGGATGATAATGAGCTCATATAATTCTGGAGCGGATGCAGTGCTGCTCATCGCCGACTTCCTGTCCAGGGAGAACCTGAGTAAGCTTGTCGCCTTTGCCAGCGGGCTCGGAATGGAATCGCTTGTCGAGTTTCATGACCCTGAATTCCTGGTGAACTATGAGCCATGCGACTCATGCCTGCTCGGATACAACAGGCGTAACCTCATAACGATGAAGATCGAGGACAATACGATGCAGATATTGAAATTGCTGAGAGATATCCCAGGGCCAAAAATACTTGAGAGCGGCCTGAAGTATGGATCGATCGATCCATATATGGAAAAGCGGTTCGACGGGTTCCTGATCGGAACTTCACTTCTGGAGGCAAAGGAGGGAAGCGTATGAGGTTCTCATTCGACATAACGGATGATCTCCATTTCGAGGAGGGTAAGTTCCTCATGATTGCAGGTCCCTGCGCCGTGGAGGATCCTGAACAGACAATAAGCACTGCCAAGTTCATCAAGAAACTCGGGATTCCTGTGCTCCGTGGAGGCGCATTCAAGCCGCGCACCAGCCCAGATTCCTTTCAGGGGCTTGGCCTCAACGGCCTTGAAATACTCAGGCAGGCAAAGGAGGAGACAGGGCTTGCCGTGGTTACAGAACTAATGGATACTGCGGATCTGAAGCAACTCCTGAGCGTGAGTGACATCGTGCAGATAGGATCACGGAACTGCCAGAATTTTCCCATGCTCCGGAAGGTCGGGAAGGCAGGGAAGCCGGTTCTCCTGAAAAGGGGCTTTGGAAACACGATCGATGAATTCCTGAACGCGGCAAAATACATCACCAGGGAGGGAAACAACAAGGTGATTCTTGTAGAGAGGGGAATCAGGACGTTCGAAACATCAACGAGGTTCACGCTAGAAATTTCGGCTGTACCCGTAATACAGGAACGTGTAGATCTCCCGGTGATTGTCGATCCGAGCCATCCTGCGGGTATTGCGCGATATGTTGCGTCGCTTTCGCGTGCCTCTGTCGCAGTCGGATCCGATGGCCTGATGATTGAGGTGCATCCAGATCCCCCCAGGGCAAAGAGCGACAGCCAGCAGCAGCTTGACTTTACACAGTACCAGTCCCTCAAGGCAGAAATAGACAGGCTGCTTCCTGTATGCAACCGCACCTATCTTTAGACTATCCTTGTCACCTTCGCGCAAGCGATACGCCAAAATATTAATCGTAAATGAAAATAACCAACCATGTCGAGAACACGAATATTATCAACGCTGGGTCCCGCTTCAGATAATAAGGAGACGCTAATTGAGATGGCCAGAAACGGTCTCTCTGGAGTCAGGATAAATACCGCTCATGCCGATTTCTCTTACATATCAAAAGCCAGGGATCTTGTCGATTATGTGAATGCAAACCTGAAAACATTCCTTTCAATACAGGTTGATCTTAAAGGACCGGAACTCAGGGTCGGGGACATCCCACAGCCTATTCAGATAAAGGAGGGCAACATATATGCGCTTTCTGGGGACGGAATTCCTGTCAACAGGACATCGTTCTTCAAGTCCCTTAAGAAGGGGGACTCGCTTGTCATACAGGACGGGAAGTACCAATTCACGGTAGTGGATGCATCTTCATCCGCGGTAAAGGTCAAGGCCATAAATTCGGGGCAGATCAAGTCACGGGCCAGGATCAACGTGCCTGGCGTAAAGATTGAAATGGGCACACTCATCGAACGGGATCTCAAGTTCATCGATGCCGGAACAAAGAGCGACGTTGATTTCTATGCACTATCATTTGTGCAGTCCAGGGAGGATATGTGGAAGCTCCAGGACAGCATCAGTGCTGCAGGCGGCATGGCAAAGACCGTTTCCAAGATAGAGACAAAGAGCGGATACGCCGAGATTGCCGAAATAGCGCACAGTTCTGACATGGTGATGGTTGCGCGCGGAGACCTGGGCGTAGAGCTTCCCATCAGCGAGGTTGCAGTGGCACAGAAGAGGATAATCTGCGAGACCCACAGGGAGGGAATCCCTGCTATAGTGGCGACGCAGATGCTCGAATCAATGGTACAGAACGATGTCCCGACTAGGGCGGAAGTATCCGATGTCACGAATGCAATCTTCGATAATGCCGATGTAGTTATGACATCAGAGGAGACAGCTATAGGTAAATATCCGGCCCTGGCAGTCTCGTATCTGAGGGAGATATCTGAATATGCCGAGAAGGCGGTAAAGAACCTTCCAGAGCCGGACCAGTTCCTTGGAAACCAGATTGCGTACTCAGTATGCAAGGCAGCCAAGGTCATGGCCGACAAGTTATCTGCCGAACACATCGTCGTGTTCACCAAGAGCGGCAGCACTGCAAGAATGATGTCCTCACTTCGCCCACAGGCAGATATTGTCGCAGTTGTGACATCAGAATCGCTTGCAAGGAAGCTTTTCATGGTGCGCGGCGTCAAGGTTGCACTGCTGCCGAAGGATCTTGAAAAGACCGTTGGCGTTATTGAGGCATTCAAGCACATTGAGCCCCTGGGCATCTTCAAGCCTGGTGAGGATGTCGTGGTTGCTTCAGGGGCACCCTACTTCCTATTTGGCGGCACAAACGACGTTCGCGTTGTCAGCATTGGCGAATTCATTGGAAGAGGGTACCCGGAAGGCGAGAGCGTAAAGGGAAGATGCAAGTTCGAGGCTGGCGACAAGGGCGAGATACTGTTTTCCGACAGCATACCTGAGAGCATCGGCGCTGGTACGAAGGTTGTCATAACAACTAAGTTCCTGACCGCATCAAGAAGGGCAGGACTCAAGGATCATGGCATATCCTCCGTAGTGCTGACGCAGGTGGCAAGACCACCCAGGAAGAACGAGCTTCTCTCTGTTAACTGCCAGACAGGCGTCATAACTTCGCTGGAATCAGCGAAGTAGATCGTCACGCACCGTGCTGATGGAAAGCGGCTTCCCTGAATAGTCTATGTACACATTCTTTATCTTGAGGTACTCCTCAATTCCATACAGGCTGCCTTCACCGCTCTGGCCCGTCATCCTGAATCCTGTGTGATAACCCTGAGATGCTTCTGGACCGGGCATGTTTATGTATA
>JAKATM010000069.1 GCA_021818765.1 Thermoplasmata archaeon
AAAGACTTGCAATTGTCTATTTGGTTTGAAAGGTAGTTTTTCTTTCAGAGGATTGAATTGTGAGCTAACTTGTAGAGTGAGAAAAAATTAAAAGTTCTCTATTTTAGTAGATAAAAAAATTAAAAAATAAGGGTGGCCCAAATCATGCTTTGTTGGTTTGGAGCGCTTTTGATGGTGTTGGTTGTAAGATGAGACTTCCTACGATTGCGATTAGGAGATTCAGCAGAAGTGCGATTAAGCCAATGTAGAGGAAGCTGAAAGGCGTCGAGAATTTAAAGAAAGTCGTTTCAAGGGAAGGCAGGTGACCAATAATGAAGTTGGCGTCGATTAAAAGATAGATTCCAAGTATCATGCCCGCAGCCCAGCCTATGCCGACTGCGTATTTGTTTAGCCTCTTTGTATACATACCGATAAAAATTGCAGGCAGTGTCTGAAGTATTATTATTCCACCCACAAGTTGCAGCTCCAGAGAGTACGTTGAGGAAATTGCAAAAATAAATAGCAGTGCAATGAATTTAAACATAACGGAAAACCATTTTGATAAGCGTGCCTCTGTTTTTGGATCAAGATTCGGTTTTGCCACCTTAACCACGTTTCTGGTAAGCAAATTAGCCTGAGATATGGCCATTATAGAGGCTGGAACCAGCCCGCCAATAAATATGCCAAGAAATGCGAAGCCGACAAACCAGGCCGGGAATTCAGCGTAAATTAGTGATGGAACCACAGTAACAGCACCGTATTTGGCAACATCAGCCAAAGCTGATGGAACCGCATATATAAGTACGCCAAATAGTGCAAGCAAAGCAAGACCAACACCGTATAATGGCAAAAGTGCCGTACTCATCCTGAGTCTCTTGGTGGAATTTGTGCTGAATACTCCATTGATCGCGTGAGGATAAAGATACAGCGCAAGAGCACTCATGATCGTCAGAGAGATAAAACCATTAACAAACAATCCGGCTAAATTGGATGTGCCGGTAGCTAGTTTATGGGCATCAAAGGCGGAGAAAGCGACTCCAAAACCACCTATATACATAGGAACCAGTACGATTATAACTATAACTGAAGCAAAAATAATGACATCCTTCATTACCGCTGTAATAGTGGCTCCTCGTAAACCGCTTGTAAACGTGAAAGCAGCCAGGACTATGAATGCAATTATGAGGGCAATTTCCGTGACTATTCCAGCATCTGTAGAGGTTAAATGACCAATCATTACCGTCAGCACAGACTGCATTCCATATATTTGTAGAGCAATATATGGCAGTTCAGCAGCTATGCCTGTAAATGCTAGAAGGACTGCAAGTGACTTGCTGTTGAATTTGTCCTGTACCATGTCTATAGCTGTGACATAGTTTTTACCTTTTGCCATCCTCCAAAGCCTTGGCATGGTTATCATCGCTATTCCAAAGGTCATCCCCACGTATGGAACGGCGTAAAAGTAAATGGCACCCTTTTCGTATATCAATTCTGGTATGGCAATGAATGTATATGCCGTATAGAGGTCAGCACCTACCAGGAACCATGCGAGATAGCCTCCAAGCCTCCTGCCCGCAAGAGCCCATTCACCGAGGTCACTCATATCACCCTTCCGGAATCTTGAGGACCCAAAGCCAAGCGCGACGAAGACAAGGAAAAGTGCTACAAACACTGAAAGAAGAACATAATTATTCATGTTACTTCCCCCCATTTTCCATTCTGTTGAGAAGCATAGCGGCGATTACAAAGAAAACTGATGTAACAACAAGCCATACCGTCTCAAACCAGTAAAAGAATGGCATTCCCAGAAATTCCGGCTTTGCAAAGTTATATATTGGCGTTATTGCAAATACCAACATCGGAAAAACCAGCAGAACAGCCACGATTACCTTCTGGCCAACACTACCCTTAGATTCATAGTCCCACCCAGATTCATTACCATTGTCTGTCATGATATACCATGACAAGGACTATTATTGAGCATATAAATATTCGTATATTTAATATCACCTGATTGATTCTATCAATAAAGAGTATAAATCGTCTTACATGCGTTTAAAAATAGATGGGTTAACTTGATAACTCAATTTGTCACTTCTTGAGTGTAAGCAGTATTGCCTTTGATGTATGAAGCCTGTTTTCAGCTTCGTCAAACACTCTGCTCTGCCTGCCGTCTATCACGGATGCAGAAACCTCGAGCCCCCTGTGAGCCGGGAGGCAATGGAGAAAAATTGCGTTTTTACCTGCGCCAGACATGAGATCGTCATTCACCTGGTAGGGTGCGAACAGTTTCTCCTTCTCAGCTTTCTGAGATTCCTCGCCCATTGAAACCCATACATCTGTGTAAACGATGTCAGCCCCTTCAACAGCCTTTTTTGGATCGTTGAATATCTCAATGCTGGATCCATTGCCTGATGCCATTTTCTTTGCTTTCTGAACTATTTCGGCATTTGGTTCATGTCCCTTTGGGGAGCCAATGGAGATATCCACGCCGAGAATTGAAGAGCCAGCTATTAGAGAATTTGCCATATTATTTCCATCGCCAACGTAAGCGAGTTTCTTTCCATGCAGCTTTCCAAAGTTCTCCTTCACTGTCATGAAATCTGCGACTATCTGAACCGGATGCTCCAGATCATCGAGTGCATTTATGACTGGTATTCTTGAGTTCCTGGCAAGCTCCAGGACATTACTGTGCTTGAATGCCCTGTAAGATATGAAATCAGCGAATCCTGACAGGACACGGGCAGTATCTGCAATTGTTTCACCCCGGCCGACCTGCATGTCGTTCGGATTCAGGTATATCCCATGTCCACCCAGCTGCTCAATTGCCGTCTCGAGCGAAATTCTTGTTCTGGTGCTTGGCTTTTCAAATATCATTGCCAGAATATTGTTTCTGAGGACAGGTTCATAGTCATATCTCCTTTTCTTTAGAGAAATTGAAAGATCGATAATCTCCTCCAGATCATCGGACATATCGAATGCAGAGATTATATCTCTCTTCATTTGAATCACTTCAGCAGCTTTGGTACATCATCAGGATAGTCAGCTACTTTCACGCCCGCTTCATTGAATGCCTTGATTTTTGATTCGGCTGTTCCGACTCCCCTTTCAATTATTGCACCGGCGTGACCCATTCTCTTGCCCTTTGGCGCACTCCTGCCGGTAATGTAAGAGACGACTTTCTTGTTCTTGTCACCATGTTCCATTATGTATGAGGCTGCCTTCTCCTCGTTGTTACCGCCTATTTCTCCGACAAGAACGATCTTCTTAGTTTCCTTGTCCTCGTAAAAGAGCTTCAGTGCGTCGATGAATGTCATACCAACAACGGGATCTCCACCAAGACCTATGACTGTGCTTTCGCCCATTCCAGACTTGGTTATAGCATTTACAATTTCATAAGTGAGGGTACCGCTTCTTGATGCAACTGCGACGTCTCCTTTTTTGAATATGTTATTTGGCATTATACCGATCTTGCATACTCCGACCCTTGTTACCCCCGGTCCATTTGGGCCCAGTAACCTTATATTCCTTACATTTGTCTGGTGGAATATCTCAAGCGTGTCGTGGAAGGGCACATGCTCTGTCAGTATGTATATAAGCTTCATTCCAGCATCGATTGCCTCGTATGCGGCATCTTTTACATAAGGTGCCGGAACAGATATCATTGTAGCATTCGCACCTGTGCTCATCGCATCTGCAACCGTATCAAAAACAGGTATTCCATTGTGCTTTGTTCCACTCTTTCCAGGCGAAACACCTGCGACTACTTTTGTGCCAAACTTTAACATCTCGCCCGCATGGAAAGAACCCTGATGGCCCGTTATACCCTGTACCAAAACCTTTGTGTTTTCATCAACAATATATGACATTTAGTTCACCTTCACATAACTTACGACCTTCTCGATTGCCTTCATCATGTCTGAATAAGCATCAATGCCGTCATCAGTGAGGATCTTTCTTCCTTCGTCCTCCCTCACACCACTGAGACGGACAACCATTGGTAACTTGATATCATACTTCTTCTTGGCCTCGACTATTCCCGCGGCGACAGTGTCACATTTAGTGACTCCTCCAAATATATTCACAAGAATTGCCTGCGGCTTGGCCTTTAGCACGAGATCAAAGGCATTGACGACGATCTCTGTGGAATCTGTCCCACCAAGATCAAGGAAATTCCTCGGTTTACCGTTATGAAGTGTCAATGCATCCAGGGTTGCCATTGTCAGACCTGCACCGTTTGCTATGACGCCTATTTTACCATCCAGCTCCACAAAAGCATACCCTTTCTCCTGGGCCTCCTTTTCAAGAGGGGTCTTTTCCGGATCCTCAAGGGAAAGATCCTTGTGCCTGAATAATGAGTCGTTGTCCACAACAACCTTCGAATCTGCAGCAATTAATTTACCTTCAGATGTCAGCACAAGAGGATTTATTTCAACTAATTCACAATCATACTCATTGAAAAGCTTATACATCCTTCTAAGGATAGAATCAAACTGTGCTGATAGATCTTTGTCAAACTGCATAAAGGAAGAAAGTTCCTTGGTTATGAAGGAAGAATATCCAAGAAGTGGATCAATATTTTTTCTTATAAGCTTGTCATCCGGAACTGCCTCGATCTCAACCCCGCCGCTAGGGCTTGCGATAAGGACAGGTTTTCTCTCTGATCTGTTAAGCGCGATGCTCACATAGTATTCATGCTTTATATTAATCATGTCCTCAACGAGAACCTTGGTTACTTTAAGGTCCCTTATCTTTGCACCCAGCAGCTCAGTAACAGCTGGATTCAGTTCTTCCGGCTTTCTTGCAAATTTTATACCGCCGGATTTTCCCCTGCCGCCGAGGAGAATTTGCGATTTTACTACAACTGGTTTACTGAAAGGCTTAACTTCACTAATATTCGAAACGACGTACCCACCGGGTATAGGTATCCCATAACTGGCGAATAGATTCTTTCCCTGATATTCATATAGATTCAATTGCTCACCTGCACGACATCACAGGAATATTTAATAAACTTCCCAGATGGATATTCTGATATTGAATATACCTTAATGGATAAAACAGCATTTATTAAAGAATAAGCGGATATATTGGTTTGAATAAAGAGAAAAAATAAAAAGTGAAAATGTGGAATTACTGGTTATCTGATGATAAAGGAGGATTCATCGCAGAATGGATCAGTATGGAGGCATGCCTCCCATGCCGCCCATTCCACCCATACCGCCGGGCATTCCTCCGCCTGGTGACTCGCCACCACCGGATTTCTTGCTTGCGATGACATCATCGATTCTAAGAATCATCGTAGCAACCTCGAGCGCCCCTTCGAATGCATGCTTCTTCACTTTGAGTGGATCGAAAACACCGCGTTTTATCGAATCGCTAATCTTGTTTCCCTCCACGTCTATGCCGAAGTTCCTGTTTCCTTTTTCATGTTCAGCTTTCAGCTGTATGAGTGTGTTTATTGGATCCATTCCAGCATTTTCTGCGAGCGTTCTGGGTATAACCTCAAGAGCTCTTGCGAAGGCCTCAATGGCAAGCTGTTCCCTGCCTCCGACCTTGTTTGCAAACCCTCTGATCCTCGAAGCAAGTTCGGCCTCAATTGCTCCTCCTCCAGGAAGTACTTTTGCATCCTCTTTGGTTATTGATACAACCCTTATTGCATCATTAAGGCTTCTCTCTATTTCCGATACAACGTGCTCTGTTGCACCCCTGATAAGAATGCTCACAGCCTTTGGGTTCGCACATCCCGTCACGAATGTCATCCTGTCGTCGCCGATCTTCTTTTCCTCTACTTTCTCAGCTTTTCCAAGAGATTTTTCATTAAGATCATCGAGGTTTGTTACTATTGTTGCGCCTGTTGCCTTGGCGAGTTTCTCCATGTCACTCTTCTTCACTCTCCTGACAGCGTATATACCTTCTTTTGCAAGGTAATGCTGGGCAAGATCATCTATTCCCTTCTGTGACATTAAGACATTGGCCTTGCTCTTCTTGACCTTCTCTACCATCTTCTTGAATGTGTCGGATTCCTGGTCAAGGAACTCATGTATCTTGGATGGATCGGTTATCTGGACTTTTGCCTCTATTTCAGTCTTCTTGATTTCAAGAGCAGAATCAACAAGCGCAATCTTTGCGTTGTTTACAACATTAGGCATCTTAGGATGAACTCTCTCCTTATCTATAACGAGACCGTTGATGAGCTGGGTGTCGTTGACGCTGCCTCCATTCTTCTTGTCAACCTTTATGTTGGATGAATCCACTGATATTTTACCATTGCGCTCTTCCGCGACAAGATTGACAGCCTTTACAACCAACTCTGAAAGTATGGAATTTGAGAAACCAGCGTTTTTACCTGAAAGTGAAGTTTCAGCAACCCTGATAAGTGATTTTTCATCGTCTGCCTTGATTGCCAGCTCGTCAAGATATTTTTTAACCTCGTTCATTGCAAGGCGGTATCCGTTCGTGATTACGGTGGAGTGGACACCCTGTTCAAGCAATGATTCTGCCTGCTTCAGGAACTCGCCAGCAAGCACTACAGCGCTTGTGGTTCCGTCGCCGACTGAAACATCCTGAGCTTTTGCAACCTCGACTATCATCTTTGCGGTCGGGTGGTCGACATCCATCTCTTTCAGAATGGTAGCTCCGTCATTTGATATGACAATGTCTCCTATCGAATCAACCAGCATCTTGTCCATTCCTTTTGGGCCAAGTGTGGTCCTAATTGCATCAGCGATGGCCTTTGCTGCTTCGATATTTGACTTCTGGGCATTTTTGCCCTGTTCTCTCTGCGTACCCTCTTTTAGTATCAGAATAGGCATTTGACCTGACAACATTTTATTTTGCACCTCAATTTTGACACATAAATATGTTCTTCAATATAAACTTTTATTTTAACAAAGGCGCAAGATTAAAAGCAGCAGCAATAAAAGAAAAATCATGTAAAACGGGAAAATATTGTGAGATATTGCTATGGTAAAGATCACATTTTCTGTTTTTGAATGCTGTTAAGATCCGGTAGAATGCCATAGGTTGATGAAAGTCAAATGATTAACTGCTCAAGAATTCAACCATCAATAAACCATCAGAATAACAATGAAAGTATTCATACTTCCTTATGATTATTGGCTATGATTATCAACGAGGTTAATTCTCTTCTGAACCGGATCTGTTCTATCTCATTCAGGGATGGGGATAAGCTTGTCGTATTATCAGGAGAGCATGATTTCTACGGCGTGGCCAAGCTGAGGGTAAAGGAAAAGAGCGCTTTTGTTATTACAAATATCCCAAAAAACCAGGACTTATCGGAACCTGCATTGAAAGATATTAGAGACCTGAAACTGAAGGAGACGGAAGAATCGTTCCTTGGAAAATGGGATGTAGCAGATCCAGAGACCGTTGAGTTATTCCAGTCGCTGATTTCCATATCTTCTGTGGTTATAGATACAGTAATTGTGCATGGTGGAAAAAGGACAATAATATTCAGGTATCATGACACTGATCAGCAGAAAGTATCTGCCATTCTCCTTGCTCCAAAGAAATTCTCCATGTTCCAGGTCAACCTGATGGCTGAAAATGCAGCATTGAAGCATTATAGAGATTTTCTGCCTGAGAATTTCCAGTTGAATTACTATGAATTGACAATGTCAGTTCCTCCATCTTCGATGGACATAAAGGGGGATTATGTGATAGCGACATTTGGTAATAACTGGTACCGCGAGGTAAAATATCTCCTGAACGACAATATTCAGGCCGTTTATTACGAAAAAAGCAACCTTATAAGCCGCCCGAAGGAGCTTACGTCGATTTCTGACAGGGACAGAATATATGAGATGACGTTCAGGAATCCCCTTGTCTCATATGTTTTCGACAAGACCACAGAAAAGCTGGTTGCCATACTTGGTATGCTTCACAGTATGATTGGAAAGAATTTCACTATGGGCATGATTATACCCAGCTGCGTAGCAAATGAATTTCATGGCATAATTGCTGAACTTGCAGGCAGTTTTCCTGACTGGAAGATTAATCTCACACATGCATCTGAAATATTGTAATCACGCAGTCTTCTTCTCCTTCCTGAATTCTGCAAATATTCTTCCAAGGGGATAATCTGTCTTGTCCACAAACCTGATGATGTTTGACAGATTAGGGTGCACTGTTTTTATAGAATCGTAGATGGATGCCGATATCTTT
>JAKATM010000070.1 GCA_021818765.1 Thermoplasmata archaeon
TCATCCTTTTTCCTGTAGAAAAGCTGATCCTGCTCGACCTTTAGCACGTAACCCTTGATCTTGAGATGCGAAAAAGCGATCAACATGCCCAAATCAGAATCTTCAGAGAGGGCTTGCCGCAGGAGATCCAACCTCGATCCTGCATCCATGTCCCTGAAGACAGACTTCGCATGCAGGAGAAGAAAGCCAAGCTCGAACCTTGTGAGATTCAGGTCCTGCGAGACAATTGATCCAATCCTGTATCGATTATAGACCTGGCTGGGAACTGATCGCTCAACTTCGAAAGCAAGCTTGCCACATAAGATTCTTGGCATCAGTTCTTACCTTTCTGTACGAACTTTCCTGCGAGGGAATCGACGAGGGCATCAAGGAACCTGCCGGAATCAACGCCATTCTTAGCACTTGTGAGAACATATGGTACGCCATGCTTTGCTGCAAGCTCCTTCAGCTCATTCTCCCAGAACTGGGCCTCGTATCTGAGGTCCTGTTTCGTTGCTACTAGTATGCGGACCGACTTGTCCGAAAATGTCTTCGTATATTTCAGGAGCATATCCGCACCATCAAGGGAACGCATGTTTGTGACATCGGATACGATTACGATTGCATTTGAGCCGGAAAGAAGCTTGTCATCCCCGCCTCCCGTTCCAAGTTCAAGGAAGAAGAGATCTGCACTGAGCTTCAATCCTGATTTTTCGTATACAACCGACTTCCTCTTCATCGCCTTGGGGTCGAAACCCGCTGCGTCGGATCCGTATACGATCCTGGAAACCAGCGAACTCTTGCCGACACCTGCCGGGCCGATAAGACTAACTTTCCAGGTTTTCTTTGAATCCATTCTGCAGCTTATTCTAGCTTTTTAAATAATTTTTGCCTTTTCTCGTGTTATCAGGCATAAGCACTTTTCCGTGCTGCCAGAAATAACCGCCCAAAAATATCATCAGCCGACCTTCTCCATTTAAGGGAGGACGGCATTTCGAACAATCCGAGCGAAGCAATAATTCGGGCATTGCTAAAAGCCTTTGCTTATGCTGATAATGGTCAATATTTTGGTCGCAGCGCCTAAGTGATCCTACGCTGCATGCTAAAATGGAAGGAAAATCAGGAAAGTGCCTTAAATACTCAATTTGCTGAAGGCTTTATATGCTCACCGGCAATTACTATAAGATATACATGAAATTCACCTTTTCCAGCATGCTGTCCGAGATGAAGCCGTCAGAGATACGGGAACTCTTGAAAATGGCCAACACAAAGGGCATGATCTCATTCGGAGGAGGGATGCCCGATCCAGCAACATTTCCAGTTGAGGATCTGGAATCCATTATGGCCGACATTTTCAAGAACTTTTCTGCCAGCGCATTCCAGTACGGCGTAACCCAGGGCATAAAGCCGCTGAGGGAGCAGATAAGGAGGCTTGTCAAGGAGACGGAGAATATCGACTGCACAGAGGACCAGATAAACGTTACAAGCGGTTCCCAGCAGGCCCTGTATGCTGTCTCAAAAGTCCTGGTTGAGCCAGGAAGATCAGTCATCACAGAACTGCCAACCTATGTGGGTGCAATCAGTGCCAACGACGCAAACAAGGTGAACATGGTGGGCATCGAGATGGATGACAATGGAATGAGGACCGATCTTCTGGAGGAGAAGCTTTCCAAGATGAAGGCGAGCGGAAAGCTGCCGGAATTCATATATGTTATACCAAATTTCCACAACCCCGCAGGATATACGCTTTCCCTTGAAAGAAGGAAGCACCTCATTGAGCTTGCCGTCGACTATAATGTGCCCATAGTTGAGGACAATCCCTACGGGGAATTGCGTTATTACGGATCCAAGATACCAAGCATCAAGAGCATGGACCCGGATAATTATGTCATATACATGGGTACATTCTCAAAGGTCATGACCCCGGGGCTAAGGATAGGATACGTGCTGGGTGATGCTGAATTCATTTCAAAGGTCAACCTGCTCAAGCAGGCCCTGGATCTTTCCACCAACACCCTGTCAGAATACATTGCGTATGAATACCTCAAGAGGGACATAATGAAGAAGCAGATACCCAAGAACATCGAGATATACCGGAAGAAGAGGGACGCAATGCTGAAGGCATTATCGGACAACTTCCCTGCAAATTCAAAGTGGTCCAAGCCTGACGGTGGCATGTTTGTCTGGGCAACCGTGGATCCTGCGATAGATACAACCAGGATGCTCGCAAGATCCGTAAAGAACGGTGTGGCATACATAAGCGGCGTATCGTTCCATCCCAACGCCGAGAAGAGGAACAACATGCGCATAAATTTCAGCTATCCGTCAGTCGACGACATACACGAGGGCATCAGGCGCCTTTCAAGGACGCTCGAAGAGGAAGCGGCGGAAATAGAAAGCTCTCCAGCCAAGGCATAATAATTGAACATGGCAACGATACTCGGCGGCACGTTTTCTTATCTGCACAGAGGGCACAGGGCCCTCCTGGATGCCGCAATATCGCTTGGCGAACCCGTCATAGTCGGTCTATCAACGGATGAATTTGCTGGATCCAGGAAGGGATACGCTATACCGCCTTATAAGAAAAGATACGAGGCGGTCTCCAGATACCTCGAGGGGAGGTGCAAATCCTACAGCATTCGCGAGCTCGGGTCAGAAGTAGGAAACTCCACCCTGGACCCAGGTTACAGATCAATAGTTGTATCGCATGAAACCGAGGGCACAGCGATCCGGATAAACAGGGAGCGGGTCGCACATGGCCTTCAGGCGCTCCGGATTGTAAGGGTCCCCGTGATACGCGCCGAGGACCTCATAGCGATCAAGTCCTCCAGGATCGCATTCGGCTCTATCGATGCCGAAGGCAAGAGATTATCGCCTGTAACTGCAATTATATCCACAAACAACAAGCTGAAGCTCTCAACCGCAATATCATATTTTTCATCCTTATTCAAGGGGAGCAAAGTCGCAATCAACAAAGGATACAGCACAAAGAGCGACCAGCCGTTCGGCGATGATACCATGCAGATGGCAGTGAGCCGTGCGGAACAGTCGGCAGGCATGGCTGATTTCTCGATCGGTGTTGAGTCCGGCCTGTTCCATGACAGTGCATCCGGCAGGTACTTCGACTTCCACTGCTGCTGCATCATAGACATCATTGGTGAAAGATCATACGGCGTTAGCAGCGGGTTCAACATACCTTCTCACATCGTGGACGAGATAAAGAAGGGAATGGACATGGCACACGCATTTGAGTCGCTTTACGGTATAGGGGGCATAGGCGAAAGGGAGGGCATAGTCGGTTACCTGACGGAAAGCAGGATCACGAGAGAAACCCTTATTTCAGAATCCATGAGGAACGCAATGTCAACCAGGTTCTCTCCATTGCGATATGATTGAATATTATAGCGCAAGCAGTCAGATAAAGGTTAAATACATTTATAAACTTAGAAGATGATAATATGGTAACTAAAGAGGAGATCCTCAATGCACTTCAAGCAGTTTCAGATCCTGAAATAGGCATGGATATTGTGAACCTTGGCCTTGTTTATGAAGTACAGATAAATGGCGACAAGGTATACATTAAGATGACAATGACCGCTCCGACATGCCCCGTTACGCCCTGGATACTTGCAGAGGCACAGCGTGTTGTCGAGAATCTTGAGGGCGTGGAGGCGGCTGACGTCGAGCTGGTGTGGGAGCCCCCATGGAATCCGTCCTTGATGACAGATTATGCTAAGGAACAGCTCAACATGATGTGATCTCCGGATAAACGCCAGATCATTTTTCCCGGGATGACATGCATATCATCTTTCCGTCGATGTATTGTGGAAATACGGATGCATCATCATCGAATTTGGACTCAGAAAAACAGAATATCTTCCTTATTTCAGATTCAAGGAGATAGATGTAATATTTTTCAGGGAAGCCTTCCGGTGTCGAGAAAAGCTCAACCCTTCCAACGATTTTCCATGAAATAGCGTCTGCATTCACGGTCTCCGAAGAGCATTTGTCGCACTTATTATCCCCGGAAGTTATGATGGATCTGCAACCTGTGCACACATAGAGCGGCATTATATCGCCTCGTATACAATGGAAGTTGCCGAGTTGCCGAATCCTGCCATGGAGACCGAGATCGCGAAATGCGGATCCTTCAGCTGCCGCTGCCCTGCTCGGGATGTAAGCTGTACAAAAGCCTCATGGGCCTGGGCCAGGCTTGTCGCGGCGATCGGGTGACCCCTGGCAAGCAGGCCGCCGCTGACATTTACTGGAATTCTTCCACCGGGATCCATTTCTCTATCCACTATGCCCTTCCAAGCGCATCCAGGTGAAAAGAAGCCGACCGCCTCCGCTTCAACCAGTTCCAATATGGACGACATATCATGAAGTTCCGCGAAATCAACCTCCTCTGGCGTTATCGTCGCCTGCTTCATAGCAGCAGAGGAAGATGCCCTGACGGCGCACAGCTCCATAATATCATCCCTCAATGAGACCTGCGCCGTGTCCGAAGATATAGCGGAACCGGATATCCTCACAGGTTTTGAGGAAATCGACTGCGCAAACTCATCCCCCGAGAGCAGTATCGAAACCGATCCGTCGCTGATAGGACAGTATTCATACAGTGTGAGCGGGCTTGCTATAACCCTTGATGAAAGAACATCATCAATGCTTATCTCCTTCCTGTGATGGGCATTTTCGTTCTTTACTGCGTTTCGGTGATTCTTTACGGAAACCTGGGCAATCGACTCCCTGGTGGCCCCATACTTCTTCATGTACATATCGGCAACAAAACCTGCCAATGATGGTAGGGTAAGTCCCGAGGATCTCTCATCGGGATCAAGCAGAGATGCGATTATAGAAGAGGACCGCCTTGTTGCAACCGGGGACATCTTCTCCGATCCTATTACCAGGATCGAGCGTGCGTCTCCCGCCTGGATAATGGATTTCGCGACTTGAATGGCAGTTGCCCCGCCGGAGCTTGTGTTGTCGATCCTTAAGGAGGGCACCGGCACATCAAAAAGTTCGGCAGACAGTCGGTTGTTGATGCCTGATAACCCGTTGTATTCGCCTCCGTATGCATTTGCAAAGATGACGAGATCGATGGCATCGCCGTATTTTTTTGTGATTGGGGTGGCAGAGTCAATCGAGAGCTGGAAGAGATCCTTCTCCAGCCTGCCGAATTTTATATGGTTTGCCGCCGTTATTGCAGCCACGCATCATGAGCTTGCAGCTTCCTATGAATATTGCTCTTTTATCGTATCCCGACGGTGCGACTTTAGTATTTATATGACTTATCAATTGACATTAAATGCCAGATGAGGAGCCACGCAAACAGCAGGAAAATGAGATAAATTCATACCTGGGGATCAGCGCGGGCTCCACACCATCCCTTGGCGGTCCCGTTAAGCCGGAGGAACTGGCCAGGGAGATCATGGATGCGGTATCCAAGAGGGCTAGAAACCTTGTAGAAGTTGTGGATGCTTACAGCATAGACGGTTACAAGAGCGCCCTCTTGCAAATCTACAGCATTCTCTCCGCCAATAACATACATGTGGGATTGCTTGCCAGTATAGATTCATACATGACAATGAAGCCTTCGGTTGAAGCCGCCGTATACATGTTGTCGGAGGATCACATGGATTTGAAGAGTCCGGGCACCCTCACTATACTAAGAAAAATCCTGTCCGGCGATGTTGATATACTGGGTAAAAAAGGCATCCTGGTTCTCGGCATTACGCAGCAAACAATAGACAGGGTAACGAACGCAGGACGCAAGAAGGCGGCAGCCAGCATCATGTCAGACGAATATTCTTTCCCGAATTCCAAAGCTGCGGGATTGGGATTCATTGTTTTTTCGCTTCCGCTTGCAGTTACCGCATTTGGCCTGTTTGACTCTATAGGCTATAATATTCAGTATTCGCCGTATGTCATGGGTTTCTGGATATTCACCTCGTTTCTTGCCGTTCTTCTTCTCATAATCGGTTTCAGGCGAATCAGCGCAGGTGGGGAAAAAAGAAGCATTCTGTCCTGCGCCCTGTTCATAGCGTTGAACCTTGTATTACTTGCATTAATTGGCCCCAGCATTCTTGGAATCCTTGTATCCAGCTATCCACTATATCCATTTTACTATGTTTACCTTCAAAATGCTGTTATCTCAAAGTTTGGCAATGTAGCACTTGAAGTCCCGCCCATACTGTTTTCGGTGACAATTATATACTGGCTTCTGCCCGAAAATTTGCGGAAATTCTCCCTGATTGCCTTCTTCTGCGGGTTGAGCTCAATCATCATTGAGACTGTTGCATTGGGGGTTTATCCACTTATGCCAGGTATTCCCCCGAAAATAGTGGATACGGCGATCCTTTTGCCGCAGGTCTACCTGTCCTATTTTTCATATGCCGTTTTTATCCATCCTTCGCTTGCCCTGGGTGCAACCATCTATACACAGGACTACTTCAAGATTTACATAAGCATTCCAGTGATCGGGTTCGCATTCATCTATAATCTATTCAACTTTTACCTGTACGCGAGAATGGGAATAGGGATGCTTTCCAGCCAGGAGGATCTGCCTTAGCTATATGTATTGAAAAGCAATCCTGCAACAGATGTCAAGGCTCTACTTCGGCATGGTTGCGAGCGGCAGCAGGGGAAACTGCTCTTTCCTGGCGGACGGGACAACACTGGCAATCGTTGATTTTGGGATATCCTACAGGAGATTCCAGCAGAGAGTTGAACCCCTTGGTTCAGGATTCGATTCAATCAACCTCTTCGTCAGCCATGAGCATTCCGATCACTCCTCCGGCATACCGGTTGCGACCAGAAAGGCAAAGATGGATCTCTATTCAAGGGAACTGACACTTTTATCGCTCGGTGTTAAGGACGCTTTTCCCATCCATGACGATGTCACGCTGGACGATCTCAGCGTAACCGCGGTGAGCGTCTCGCATGACGCCGCGGACCCTGTTGCCTACATCTTCAGGTCAGGTAACATAAAGATATCAGTGATTTCAGACCTTGGAAGGGTTGATTCAAAACTCATCGAGGAAGCAAAGGGATCGGACATAATAGCCATGGAGGCAAACCATGACGTCGAAATGCTGAGGAGAGGAAGCTACAGCCAGGGGCTGAAGACGAGGATAGAAGGACATTACGGTCACCTGTCGAATGTCCAGTCCGGAGAGGCGCTCTCTGAAATATGCAATGAGAACACAAGAATTATACTCACGCACCTCAGCCAGGAGAACAATAACGAGAGGACCGCACTTTCCACGGTGAAGAGAATACTTCAGTGGAACTCGGTCAGATATAAGTCAATAGAATGCGCTTCGCAGGCTGACGGCTCCTCCCTCTATGTTATAGACAGGGATACACGCGAAACTGAAATGCTTCCAAAAAATCACCATATCCCATGAACGTTACCTGACTTTTATTTACCCTGTCAAGATTGAGGAGCGAAGCCCCGTGGTGTAGAGGCCAAGCATACCGGACTTTGGATCCGTTGACGGCAGTTCAAATCTGCCCGGGGCTGTGACATCATGATAAGCATAGTTGGCAGGAGGCGTTACACTACCTCGATAGAAGAAAGCATGACAGTTGCAAAGTTAGCAGAGATGCTGCAGATACGGGAAGCCTCTTACGTTTACATAAAAAACGGGAGCCCTGTCACTTCCGACGAGATCGTCACTCCTGACGATGACCTTAAGTTCCTTGAGATATTTTCAGGAGGATAGGGACTATCCTGTCAGGTTCCTGGTCATGTATTTCTGCATCAGGTCCCTATGTTCCTTCGTCGAAGGCATGGAATATATCTTAATCGAGGCCTTGACACCGTTAAGATGGGCGCCTATATCCTTGTCTTTCAAGGCGTCGATAACCACCTCGTTGTACCTTGATGCCTGTGCAACCTCGACAACCGGCCTGTCATCCATGATAAATGGTCCACGTGCATGTGGGGAATTATTCCATTTATCCAGGAATCTCCGTGTTTCGGGTGAAAAAGAAGGT
>JAKATM010000071.1 GCA_021818765.1 Thermoplasmata archaeon
ATTTCTCAGAAAACTGGTATAGCTGAAATCTTTTTCTTCCATATTCCAGTCCTGCATGAACTTGGTCTGCGGGTGAAAATCGGTTATTATAATTGATTTAGGTTCGAGCTGATCAAACGGCACCGGACATGGTTGCAGTTCATTCACGTCAAAATATGAGAAATCGATTTCTTCCTGAACGGTGTCCCGATATGATGCGGGCCAATATAGATCAAATTCCGCAATCCTGGCCTCATCTATCGTTACCAGAATACGCTTGGAGTCAAGTGCTAGGGTTTTTGATTCGCCGGAAGAAAGCAAAGCACCAGCATTTTTCAGATCAGTATATATCTGGTTGTACTTCGGATGTTCAACAATGAAAAGGAAATCATATGAGTTGATAAGAGGCTCGTTCTTCCTCAACAGTTCCATGTTCTGAAGCTTTGGTTCCCCGTATTCATCCTCCGTGAACATCAGCCTGATTCCTCTTCCTATGATCTGCTCTGTCAGTAAGTCGGAATCTGAAGGCCTGAGGACCACAAGTACACAAACGTTTCTTACATCGAAACCTTCCTTCAGCATCATAACGCTAACAATTACTCTGACTTTGCTCTCATAAGCGTCGCTGGCAAATATTTTCTCCTTAAGGCTCTTGTACTCATCTTCTGACAGGCTATCTTTCTTATCACTGTGTATGGTAAGCACGTGTGTTCCCTCATCATCTCCCACAAGCTGTTTCATGTATCCTGATATTTCCTCTGCTTCAGCGTTGTCGCCTGCTACGATGAACATTATTGGTTTCTTGTGGATATCAAGTTTTCTGAAGTCATCTTCCAGCTGCTGTAGTTTCTCGTAGCCAACGTGCAGCATGTGTCTCTGGACATCGCTCAAGCTCAGGATTTTCTGCGCCTCGTCTTTGTGTGCCGTGACAGAGAATTTCTCGTTTTCGGACAGATTTTCAATCTTTTCAGTAAGATAGGAACTTTTCTCTATGAATATCTGCTTTACCAGCATGTCATTCATGGCCTCGACGAGTCCATAGTCATAGATAACGTGCTTCATCCATTCCTTCTTCTTGCCGTTGATTGCATATGGTGTTGCCGTAAAATCATATTGGATAAACGGTCCGCCCTGTTTATCCTGTATGTTCGAATATAGCCTTTCAACTGATTCCTGCCACCTCTTCATTTCCTTGTCCGATGCATTGTGCAGGTGATGTGCCTCATCGTTTATTACAACTAGAGAATTGTTTGCAGTCAGGAAATCATAGAAATTCTGAACCCTGAAGGAATCACTGTCTTCTCTGAATTCAATTCCCAGGTCTTCCGAGATCGTTCTTTCCCTGCCGGTGACGTCAATTAGTTGGTGCCAGTTTGTGATCATTATATATGGTTCGCTAGTTGGTTGAGTGTGTCCAGTGATGTCATCCTTGGTGTAAATCCTCAAGTCAAATTCCGATCGCCATGATTCCGGCATGAACAGATCGTTTTCCAGGTCGGACGTCAGTTTATCCCTTTTTCCATCTTTCACCTTTCCGAGGAAACTATCAAGCAGGCGCTCATAAACTATGTTTCCTGGGGCCACAAGCAGGAAGTATAGTGAGAAACGTCCATCATCGTGTTTCAATTTGTTGAAGTACTGCCAGACAATCAGGGCATTAATCACCCATGTCTTTCCTGTGCCGGTCGCCATCTTGATGGCAAACCTCGGGAATGTCATTTTTTCCAGCTCTTTCTCTATGCCTTTTCCTCGGATCTCTTCGCCATCAAATAAATTGAAAAGTTCCCCGGGCGTTGGAGCACCAAGCACCTCATAACAGTAGACTACGGTTTCTATGGCCCTCCGCTGGGAAAGATGAAATCTTGCCCCCTCATGAATTTCCGTGTTGAACCAGTATTCTAGGAGTTCCCTTGTGACAGGTGTTACGTTCTTCCCATCCTGAGAGGCATATCCATTTTCGGCCCACCTTTCAACTTCCTTCATTATTCTCTGCGCAAGGGGGTGTTTTGCGAAGTATTGCTTGTCAGGAACCTTTTGAGACATAATGCTACCTCACGTTGATCTTTTTGGATGCGGAAGCATCGTTGCCGAAAACGTCAACAACCCTGATTGCTATATTGTATTCCCTTCCCCTTTTTACCCTGAAATCGGCCGTTGTAATCACCGGATCCTTGGACTTGCGGTTCCTGATTGCCTGCCACATGCTCTTGAAAGTTATAGAGTCATAATCCCAGTCCACGGACCAGAAATCAATGAGGTAGGCATAATTCTGTCTGAGGAGCTCCTCCGCCTCTTTCTTCTTCTCTTCATCCCTTATGGGGTTATCCATCACCACATACTGATCAATCGATATCTTGACTACAGCTTCATCCCCAGATTGGGCAATCACCTCCGGCTCAGAAACTTTAACGTACGGCTTCTGGTAAAATGTAATCCTGTCAGTAAGAGAGGGATCGCCAACCTTTGTGCTTCTCAGGTACTTATACACGTCCGAGGGAATTATTTTTGAATCAATTTTTGCGTTCACGCTGGAGCTCAATTTCCTTAGATCCTCATCGTAATTGTAGTCATAGTCCCATGCCAGGATTACAAGGTTTCTGTAACCTCGGCCGTCAAGCGCTAAAGCATCCTTGGAAAGTTCAACAGCCTTCCTCGCTGTCATGGGGCGGTCTGGTTCACACACATAAACCAGGGTATTCCTGTCTGTGTTGCTTATTCCCATGCCCGGCCTGTCATCCCTTAGGGTTGCACCGTACAGATTGAGAATTATATTGTACATCTCCCGAAGCTTTACCTCGTGAAGGTAAATGAGCTGGCGTTGATAGTTGCCAAGATTATCTATTATGAATGGATTTGCCCTTTGGTATACTAGACGTGACCTGGTGACCTGGATTGCGGTTTTGGACAAATCCGTGGTTATCCACCTGCGCTTTAACCTTTCTGCAACTGCAGCTGTTGTGCCTGATCCACAGAAGAAATCTGCAACGAGACTGCTCTCACTGGATGAAGACTTTATTATCAGCTCCAACAGTTCTTCTTTCTTCTCAGTGGGATACCCCTGTGTGAAGGAATAAGCGGTAATATCGTCCCACAGGCTGTCTCTCAGTGCATAATCAGATGATGGGATGAAGTATTCGGGTTTACCAGTGCTGGGATTAGGTCTCAGATTGCCTTCAGCTATAGCTGCTTCTGCCCTGTCCCTGGTCCAGCGCCAGTGATTTCCTGGGTTTGGCCTATAGCCGAATAGCTCGTAATCCATCCCCTTTCTTATGCCAGGTGCCTCGAATGAGTGCCATCTGTCCGGTTTCTTCACTTCCTTTATGGCAGGTTCAATCAGGTGTTCCGATGATTTTGCGTAGAATAGAATATAGTCAACAGCGACATTAAGCGACGGGACACGCTCCCTTTCCCTGATGTTTTTGTGTATTCTCCTGACAATTATTTCATTCCGGAAATTGTCCTTTCCAAATATCTCATCCATAATTATTTTGATGTAATGAGATGCATTCTGATCGCAATGCACGTATATCGCTCCCTTGTTGCTTAGTAGCCTCTTCATGAGTTGCAGTCTTGGATATAGCATATCCAAAAATGAGTCAAGGCCCCTTTCCCAAGTATCAGTATAGGCAAGCCGCTCGCTTATTGGCAGCTCCATCTCAAACTCCTTGTTTCCAATTCTCACATCGTTCGGAAAATTAAAATTCTCCCCGGTGTTAAAAGGAGGGTCAATGTAAATCAGATCGAACTGCCCCTCGTAGCCTTGCGAAAGAAGTGCTTGCATTATAAGTAAGTTATCGCCCCATATCATTCTATTAGGTGCATCCGGAATACTCTGCTTCTCGTTTTCAAGGAAGCTACCAAGAGCTCCAGTCGCACTGTTTGGATACACAACCTCGGCAGTTTGGAATGTCAGGTCCTTTGCCGATGGCTCCTTTCTTGGTTTTGAAGCCCAGACCAACCTAGCAGTATCCTTCTGCTTTCTTCTTTCATTCCCAAGCCGGGTTCTCTCCTGTAAAACCGTTTCTTCAAAATCTTCATTGTCTTCCATTGTTTCACACTCTTTGTTGAACTTTGATGTATTCAGCATTTCTAACATGATTTAGAGTTGTCATAATTCTCACCAGTTTCTTATTTGCAACCTAAGAACGTATTTTAGGTTTTCAATGACAATCCCAATCACATATTTCGACTGTCCAACAAAGAGTTCCTTTCCGGACACTGAAATCATGGGCAGGCGGTATATAAATAAACTAGTCAGTTTTGAGGGGTGAGTTTTGAGACGGAGATAAGGATTATTGTAAGATCGAGTAATCCAAGCGTGGCAAAATTCGTCACAGGGTATCGCAGGATGGAGAAGATGCTGCCTTTGTTGTGACTGTGGAATTTGATAGAGCGAATACGCCCGAACGGGTGAAGTCAATTTTTGAGTATGCAGGTAAAGACACCAAGATCCTAAATGTTTCAAAGACAGATACTGGGAAGTTTTGATAGATGAACTAACAATCGATAATAAGTGTAAGGTTCGACCCCTTTCCTGCAACTTTAACTTATATATCCAATATTCTGACAACGATCCCATTAGACTGGTCAAAATTTGAAGGACAAAGAATTGTCAGGTAGAAGTTAGAATCTTAAACAGGCAACAGCGGAAGTCGCCTTACCAATCATAAAACTATACACTATGAAACTTCCTAAACCTATCGTTTATGGTTTCTATTACGATCCCTGTCTTTGTGAGAACCTTTAGAGCCTTCTCCATGGTTATCCATAAATCAATTGGTACTTTAACGGAAGCCGTAGAGTCGAGTTCGCGTACTATTTTCTCGGTATAGTGAGCAACGAGGTCTCCAGAGTGTCTTATTAAGCCCTTCTCAACATCGTTTGGGTCAAGTTCTTCACTAAGCCATTTTTTTGCCGATTCATCAAAATAATTGTCATTTAGTTTTAACAAGTCCTTATATTTTTGAGGCGATATTTTTCCATTTAATTTTGGAGGAGCAAACGCGATTGCATTCCCACCGTTTACAGTCTTAGCTTTTGAATTTCCTGCCAAATACAAGAGAGAATCTACCGCTGTGCGGCACATTATACAGGTCGCCATGAAATTTCCATTTTGGTAGGATGAAAGAGCTTCTCTAAACAAATTAAGTGGTTGCTTGAAGAGACCGGGTATGAATCGTTCAATAGGTAGTCTGCGCCATATCTCTTGTACCTCTTTGCCCCTCGCTGAACCATATTCGTCGGGAGGTCCCGGTCCGATTACTATAGTGCCAGAAGCTCCGTCCAGCATTGGTGTAATGACAATGATAGAGGAAACTGATGTCGATGATGAAATTGCATAAAGATTTCCAGGAATGCCTTGAGATATGATACTTCCACTTTGAATGTAGTATATGATAGGATTTGTGTCTGATGGTGTATCTTGATCTTTAGCCGGCTCGTTCGAGTTATTATCCATTAAATATCATTTATTAGTTATATAAATAATTTACGAAACGGGGATTGTCAACAAAACCCATCCTTCTGATTACGGTTAAAAGTATATATAAACCCGATCCGAGATTCTTGTCAACTTTAAGAGTTCTTAAAATTGGCATGTTTATATCTCATGAAGTATTATTTGTCTATTGGCAAACGAGGGAAAAATTGCCGGAACAATAATAGGGGCACTAATCGGCCAAGCGGTTGGAAGAAAGTACGGTTTCATACCCGGAGCGATAGCTGGTTTTGCAGTTGGTCATATCATAGATCTCATCGCAGAAAGCAACTAGAATAATTAGAACAGCTGATTCAACCCGACTCTTCTGAATTGGAAGCATGTAATATGCCACTTCTTAGAATAATTCTTTGGCGTGCTGCTCTCATTATCGTTCATTATTGTTGGTCATTCTTTCACAAAATTTCGCATACTGTTTCTGGTTTTTTTGGGAATTGAGAACAGTCCATTTTTTTGCTTGTACTTACGCATTTGATTAATTATTAGGTTGAATTATCACAAACATTTTCATTAAATCTTGATCCCTATTTTCTGAATCTTAAAGGTGGTGTCCACTTATATCCTAATGGTTCTCCGTCAAGTGAATAATAATAATGAACATCGAGCAAAGTGTACTTTACTATATTACGTGAGACTATTTTCCCATCACGAAAAGTTGGTAATCCAAGATCGAAATTTTCATTTTCAACGCTAACAAGTAATCCGGAATACGTTCTCAGGTCTGTCTTTGATGTCACTCTGACGGTTACCTTGACATTTCTGCCTATCAAAGGTGCGAGTCCTTTTCTCATATTTTCAATAAACTCAAGGTCAGTTATCCTCTCTTTCATATCCACCCCTCAACCCATTCTCTCGTTTCCATTCATTACATTCAGTTCACCTGTCCAACAAAGAACTCCTTTTCGGACATTAAAATCATGGGTAGGGGGTATATAAATAAACAGGTTAGTTTTCAGGGGTAGGTTTTTCGGGCAAAGATTTGAGGACCCCGTGAACCGTGGATCTCTTGATACCAACCAGCTGAGAGATCTCCCTGATGGACCTGCCTTCTCTTTTCAATTCCATGATGAATGATGCATCTACCCCTCTTTTCTCCAGAATCACTGGACTTCCAATTTTCTTATTCTCATTCCTTGCCCTCGCCATGCCGTCCCTGACTCTCTCAGATATCAACTCCCGTTCAAACTCGGCTGCAGCTCCAAGGATGGCCAACATGAAATCGTTCATGGGAGCCTTAGTTTCAAGACTCCTTATCGGTGGTATCGCATTCAACAAGTGGTCGCTTCGTAGGACGAATGAGGAGTAACCATTAGAATTAACGTGGGATAACTTCCCATGATTGAACAGTTACCAGAAAAAGGTAATATTATCATTGGACTTCAAGTATTATGGTAGATTACAAGAAATTTCTCTCGGGAACCGAAGAAGACCGTCCAATAGATCCTATTGAGATATTCAATAGGTTAGTCGTCACAGAGAAAATAAATGATTTGTATCAAAGCCAAAGAGAAGTCCTCGCTGAATGGAATAAAAGAAGAACTAGTGGAGACTTGGTTGTAAAACTGCACACGGGTGGCGGGAAAACATTGGTTGGTATGCTAATAGGTACGTCAATAATGAATGAAACCAATAAAGGAGTTATCTATCTTGTACCAAATAATCAATTGGCAGAACAGGCATTTAACAAGGCCATGAGCTATGGCATCCCAGTCGCCCGATTTCGTGATGATCCTTTAGACCCTATATCTGATGATTTTCTTAAGGGTAAAAAAATTCTGGTGGCCTCGTACAAGGCTCTTTTCAATGGAAAGAGTAAATTTGGGATATTGAACGGGGACAAAGAAATAATCCATGTGGGAGGGATTATTGTAGATGACGCACACTCTAGTTTTTCTGATATCCGAGATAGTTTTTCCATTAGGTTGAAAAAACCCGAACATGAAGTTGCCTACAATGCTATTGTGAGCTTATTCCGCAGCGTTTTTAGCGAGAGGGGTGAGTTGGGAACTTTGAACGATATTCTGAGTGGCGATGAAAACGGGATACTAGAGATACCATACTGGGCTTGGGATCAAAATTTTATGGCAGTCCAAACTATAGTGGAGTCAGTTAAGAACTCATTTCAATTTACTTGGCCGCTGATTAGAGATAGACTGAGAGAATGTTATTCCATAATTGGTAAGAACGGGATAACGATAACACCAATATTTCCACCTGTTCGAATGATTCCAACTTTCTCAGACTGTCATAGACGTGTATACATGTCCGCGACCCTTAATGATGATTCCCCTATAGTCGAAAGTTTTGATGCAGATCCAGAAAGCATAAAGAATCCTATTTCAGCAAGAACTCTTGCAGGAATAGGGGAAAGAATGATCATTGTTCCAAAAATAACAAAGCTCGATAATCCTGAAGAAGCTAGATCG
>JAKATM010000072.1 GCA_021818765.1 Thermoplasmata archaeon
TCTATGGGCTTTTACTGGAGTGGCCTAAGCTCGAGCGAGTACATGCTTAACTCGACACAGACCAACACCGTGTTTGTGGTACCCACAAATACATCAGTCTCGATCAACGTCTCGAATGCTTTCTACAACCCGGTTACCGGTCAGAGCAATTATCTTGAGTCTAATTTCACGTGGACTATAAATGGAAAAACTGTTGTTTATGGCTACAATATATCCTATGACTTTGGTACTACGTTGAAGAATACTGTTAACATAACGGGCGTCAGTGCATCCCATCAGACAAACAAGACATCCTTTACTGTGTACTCGTTCAATGGTACGCCTTATGCAAACTACACAATAAGTTACAGTGGCAAATCCCCTTACAGTGGAAACACCTCAAGAACTTCAACCTCACCGCTTCCGATATCTGTTCCGCAGCTTACACCAGTATCGTTCAGTGCATACAACTCTTCTCTAACTGTGCCAGGAACCAGTTACAAAATGTTCTTGGAATACAACTGGAACTTCACTAACTTTACAGCTGCTTCACCAAACGCAACCAACCAGTTCCCAACCCCAACACTGAATGGAACAACTCTACCTGGAAACCTCACGGTAACTGGAGTTACTGGCGGGTCCACCAGGGTGTACTTCGCCGTCAACGTAACAGTTACAACGCCGCCATCACCGGCAATAAACATTTACAATGTTACAAATACCAAGGTTTCCATTATCAATCCTGTATCGGCAGTAAGTGTTGTCCTTTCCGGAAACTCTACAACAGATCCATATTTCCCGACCTCTGAACTCTCATTCAACTGGTCATTCTCATACCAGAATGGAACAAAGATAGGATACAATTCTGCCGCAGTCCCATTTGTATCCGGAAGCTATAATGGAACCTGGGTGGTCGTTAAATTCGACACGCTGCAGAATGTGGTTGTGACCCTTAAAGTTACACACAATGGCGTTTCCGGTTACCTCAACAGGACCGTGACTATGCTGGTGAACACTCCAAGGCTAGTCGTAAACTCTATATACGTATCAGGTAAACTCGTCGAGGGAAGCACATCAACGATCTACGTTAATGTTACAAATAAGGGAAACCTGAACACCACGAGCTTCCAGATATGGATAGTAGTCAATGGTCTTACAGTTGTAAAACACTCTTATATCAATGAACCTCTCAATGTGTCTCAGACAAGGAATCTTTCATTTACCTGGTCCCCAAGTCTCAAGGGTAGCCTAAACATAGAAGTGCTAGCAAACAACACAAGTGAACCCACCTACTTTAACCAGCTTGGCGCTTATACCACAACTGTATCTGTTTCACCACCTGCCTATACCACCCCACTGATCATAATAGGAATAATTGCAGTGATAGTTGTGATATTCCTGGCCTACTACAGGTTTGCAACGAGAGGATCTAGGACTGCAAAGACTGAATCTAAACCAAAGATTCAGATACCGGAGCAGAAGAAGCTCGAAAAGAAGAAATAATCATGGGTATTTATTAACCCAAATTCATAATTTTATCTATTCTTTCCAATATTATCTTTGCTTTTATGTATTTATAAATTTTATACCCTATCTGTCACTTTATGATGATACGAGCCTTCAGCAAGCTGCCTATTAATCCTATCTTCACGATAGGTTAATTTTCTCAAAAAATATCTTAGTCCACTCTTTACTCTTTCAAGTTATTATAGGAATTCATAAGAGAGGGATATTTTATGGCATTATGGGCACTTGCATGAAATCTAGCGTCCTCCATTCAGGAAAATGATTCCTTCGTGTGGACTGGAAAGTGAACTAAATAAATCGTAACTGAAGGTTAACTCGTACCCACAATCAAGGCACTTACCTTTTTTATGCTATACATATTTTCCCACGCTTTAACTGAATAAAATATGATCAAAGTTCCTTACATTTCATCAAGTAATGTTATTCCTAGCAGGTAGCATGCATCTTTCAGAACATGCCTGTAGATATTGACGATCTTTGCCCTTTTCACTTCATGCTCGCCGGATCCAACTACCCTGCAATTATTGTAGAAGTCATTAAATGAACGCACAAGCTCGAGTACGTATGAGGCGATAGGGTCCACCCTTAGGCCGTCCTTTGCAGCCTGCAAGGAGTATGGATAAAGATAGAGCATTCTTACCAGCGAACTCTCATACTTATCAAACACGGTATTTATTTTGCAATCGTTCCTGGCTTCCTTCAGTATCTTCGTGGTCCTCGCGTATGAATACATGATATAGGGTGCCGAATCCCCCTCCAGATTAAGTGCCTCCGACCACTTGAATACCAGCTCCTTGCCCAGGCTTATCTTTGCAATCTGGAACCTGATAGCTGAAACTGCCACGGCGCCTGCAATTTTGTGCAGATCATCATCAGGGAGGTCGGGTCTTTTTGATTTCACTATCTCCAGGGCGTTCTGCTCAGCCTTCTCAATCAACTCATCCAGTGTCACGACATTTCCAGATCTTGTAGACATTTTGCCGCTGTCAAGGGAAATGAAGCTGTAAAATACAAACGATACTTTAGACCTCAGATTCACCATTTCCTCAAGGATTTCATTCAGTGATTTTGCATAGTCCCGGTGATCTTCTCCGAGAACGTCAATAAGCCAGTCATAATTAAGCGACTTGAACTTATGGTAGGCCAGATCCCTAAGTGTATACAGGGACGTGCCGTCAGCACGGCGCAGAAATACCTTTGATCCGTTACTGAGCTCTATGTATTGTGCATCATTCTCTGTTTTTATCCTGTCAGAAAGAGCGGAGAGAACATCATTCATCTCTTCACTCTTTAAAAATCCTGATTCCCAGACGTAATCGTCAATCTTTATTCCAATCCTCGAAAGCGATGAAATGATACCTTTCAGCATTACTGTGCATATTTCACGTACTTCCCTTACCACTGCTGGATCACCGGATTCGTATTTCTTGATCAGGGCCTCAATTTCCCTTTCTTTTCCCTTATCCTCCTCAATTTTGCGGTACACTTTCCTGTACCCGTCAAGAAGGTGCGGGATATCGACAATTCTGTCCTTTGACTCCCTGTAACCGAGATAAAGTCCCATCACCTGCTTGCCTGTATCATTGACGAAGTATTGTGTAGATACCCGATACCCGTATCGCCTAAGCACCCGGGATAGAGAATCGCCTACGATGGAATTCCTTGACCTCCCGATGTGGATGGGACCAGTGGGGTTGGTGCTTGTGTGCTCAAGCAGGACCCGCTCCGGGTCCTGGAAGGTATCCGGGAAAACGCCTTTCTCCTTAATGGAAATGTCCATTATATTCAGGTAAGATAGATCCTTTACCTTGATATTGAGATACTTGCCTTCAACAGCAACCGAGTCGACATAGCTCTCACTGCGCAGAATGGTCACTATGTTTTCCTTTAGCTGATCAAAATCGGGCTTGCCTGATAATCGGAAAAGCTTCAGGGAAAAATCCGCATGTCCCGTCCTGTCCGTATCCAGATCTTTGGAACTGACATCAGGCACTACTTTCCTGCATGCACGAATAATGGATTCCCGGACATCGTCAAAGAGCAGCACGCGACTCAATGATCGGGCTGTATAAATCATTTTCTTAAATTCGTCAGATAAAATCCACACCGGCACCCAGTTTCTTCAGGTCTGATAAGAATGAGGGATAGCTTTTTGTAATTTTTTCAACGTTTGAGTGCTTAACGGGCCTTCCTGATGCAATTCCAGCGATAATTCCTGCCATAATCATTCTATGTTCGGTGAAATCTAGTGAATCAGGATATATTGGAAACTCAGCTTTTCTTATCAGCACATAATCATTTGAATCATAAACTCTTGATCCGAAGGCATGAGCCAACCTGATTAAGTCCGCATACCTGTCGCTCTCCTTTCCTCTCAGCCTAGCAGGGTTCAGAATGCGGCTTCCAGATTCCGAGAACATGCCTAGAACTGCCAGTGGGGGAGCAAGATCTGGGGTTACATTTGCATCTACCGTGATCGGGCCAGGATCCTTACTGGAGACAAAATAACCGGTATTGTGTGCGAAGCCGTCTCTAAATCCAAGAATATCGAGAATGGAAGAATCCGGCTGAAAAGAGTCGCTTCTCAATCCGCGAATCGTGATCCCGTCACGAGAGGAAAGAATCCCGGCAGCAAATATGAAGGATGCTGAGGAGAAATCGCCATCAACTGTCAGGTCTATCGGGTTGTGATAAAATTCTCCAGAAACCTTGAATCCACTGCTCGTCTCGCTTACCGCGGGACCAAATTGAGCAAGTATGTATTTTGTCAGATCCACATAACCCCACGAAACCTTATTGCCATATATTTCGACAACTCCCTGATCGCCCATCATGGACTGGAACAAAATTGAGGCACTAACAAACTGTGAACTCTGTGAGGGATCAATCCTTACTGTCCCCTTTGTCACGTTCGAGCCATCAAGATGCAGGGAGAGATCATTTAAGCTATATGACAGGCCTCTTTCAGATAGTGCATTAAGCAGAGGAAGAACAGGCCTTTTTGATAGCTGACTGCTTACCTCTACATCGACAATGCCTCGCTTTCCTGCAAGTAAACCTATGACAAGGCGATAAGAGGTTCCGGACTCTCCAGCGAATATTTTTTTGGGCAATACAAATTCGCCATTTATTTTGAAAGTTTTATCGCCTTTGGTGACGCTTAGTCCGCACTTCTTTGCTATATCTGCGGAAACGATGTCATCGTCACACAGAGCAACATTCCTAAGTGTAAGCGGAGTGCTGCTGAATGCTGAAATCAGAACTGCTCTTTGGGTAAAACTCTTTGATCCTGGAGCAGTTACACCTCCATGTAGATCGCCTGGGGAAACAAGAACAGAGCTCAATTCATATTCACCGTGGCCTTCGTATTGCTGAGTTTTGTCCGAATAACCTCATAACTATTGCTTGGAAAGTTCTTCTCAGATTCAAGAAGCGCATCATGATCGTCGAAGATGCCGAACATTGCAGGTCCCTTTCCTGAAACGGAAGCATATGATGCGCCGCTCTTCAGCAGATATGAGATTATTTCATGATCATATCCGATTATGTCGCCAATAATCAAGCCATTGAGTACCATGGCCTCATAATAAAAACCTGCCTCAACAAGTGTCCTTAAAGATTTGAACGAACCCGAGGCTTTTCTGATTGGAGAAATATCCAGCTTTATAGTCCTTCGCTTAAAGTTCCTGGGATAGCACACAAGAGCATCCCTCTCCTTGACTGTATGATGCAAGACAATTTCATCCTTATTGTTATTAGTGAGTGTTATCCCACCAAACATGGCGCAGTATATGTCATCAAGTGCACCCGTTATGGACGTTCCATTAGCTCTGGAACATTTTGCAGCAAGTACAGGCGCGTCAAGAGGCTCCTTCTCGAAATAATGGAGATAGCCAAGAACAACTGCAAGCGTGAGAGCACTGCTGCTCTTTAAACCTACAGATCTGGGGATTCTGCTTCTAATCCGGACATATGGGTTATATTCCATTCCGTAAATCTTGTTCAGAAAATCAAGCGTTCTCTCAACGGCTTCATTATTCTTTCTTTCCAGATCAAGGAATTCCACATCAAGAGAAAGATCCAGCCCAATAGCCGACCCAATGCCATCTGCAAACGCTGAAATTACAGACAGTCCTCCATGGGTGGTGACTTTCAATGCATTACCTCTTTGAATTTCAGGAATTCCTTCCTGAATAGATCCTCAACTTTTTTGCCTGAGAGATCAAACATGCTGCGAAGCGATGCAAGCCCCTGTCCGATGAACATCTCTTCGCCGTTTACCGTTTTCCAACCGCTCTCTTCCATTACCTTGAGGAAGAGAGTCTTTGCCGGGTTGTAAACCAGGTCAATAGCCATCCCGCCTTCTGCCTTGTGTGGTGGAGATGGTGGCTGCACCCTTTCCACGGATTCAGGAGTACAGTTAACCACTATATCGCACAACCTGAACATTTCAGAGTATGGAATCACGGGAAAATCAAGATCATACGCCTCAAGTTTCCTCTCTGTCAACTCAGGACTCCTGGCTGCGACATGCAGAGATGCAGGCCTGTATCTTGCAGAAATGGCTTGCATTACACTTCTTGCAGCCCCTCCAGAGCCAACTATCACGATATTCATATCGTTAAGATCAATCTTGTTTCTTGCAATTAAGCTCTCAAAACCTGCCACATCAAGATTATCTCCAAAGACTGAGCTTCCTGAAAAAGTAATTAGGTTGACCGACTGTGTCTTTCTGGAAACAGTCGAAAGCCTATCACAGAAATCCAGGACAGTATTCTTGTGAGGCGAAGTTACATTGAGTGAGGAAAAATGATCACCTGCCCTTTCAAGGAATGCTGCCAGGTTAGGCGGCGCAACATCAATTGCAACATAGAATGCATCGATTGACATTTCCCTGAATATCGCATTGAAAACAAACTGACCAGCGGACTGCGTAACTGGTCTTCCTATCAGTCCAACTAGTTTTCTTTCAGCCATTTATTTAAAGCCTCCAAATATTTATCAACACCTACTACAACATTCCTGCAGGATCCCGGCCGATCAACAACCTGAACAGTTATTTTACCCGATCTCACCTTCTTATCGTACTTTATCGCGTCCAATAGATTCTGTTTCATGCCATGTTCGATTGAGATCTGCTTTATGTTAAATCGCTCTGCCAAATCTCCTGCCAATTCAGAGACAACATCCTTCATTCCTAGCATTTCTGAAGCTATTTGGGACTCAATTTGCATGCCTCTCATAACCGCCGTACCATGCGGTATCATATAGCCGGAGGCCATTTCAATCGCGTGCCCCACAGTATGGCCAAAATTGAGCAGCTCTCTCCCTCCAGATCTTTCCTCCGGGTCGTTAGACACTATATTCATCTTAATTTGAGCACATTTGAATACAATGTCCGGAAGCAAAGGAGATTTCGTCAGCGCTCTGTAATCTGAGAACGACTGCAAACTATTGATGATTGAATAATCATGTATAAAGCCATATTTTACGATCTCGGCAATTCCCTGCTTCTGATATTCAATTCCTTTCTCTAGAAATACAGTATCGGCAACAACAATATTTGGATTATAGAAAGTTCCAACTGCGTTCTTGCCATCTGAAAGGTCTATTCCATTCTTTCCCCCAATCGAGGAATCCACCATTGCTAGGAGAGTTGTGGGAAATGCTATGAGACCAATACCACGCATATAGGTTGAGGCACAGAAGCCTGTCAGATCCCCGACTGTTCCGCCGCCGAAATACGCTATTGAGGATCCCCTATCCAACCTGCATGTCCGCATAACCTTTATCAGGTCTATATAAGAGTCAAAGGTCTTCAGTCCTTCCCCGTCATTAACACGGGCGACTTTCACGTTCGGGAGCGACTTTTCTATTTCTTGAAAGAAATTTTCCCAGGAATCAATGAGTCCTGCACCTGCTACGATCAGTCCCGTTTTGCTTTTCTCAATGGCGGAAACCATTATTCCCTGAATATCACGACCGACCACGATCCTGCATTCTGCAGCCGGAATGCTGCAGGAGAATGTCTGTTCAAGCATTTCCCTCGTGCTTAAATGCGTTCTCTCTTCATTTAGTTATTCTATTTGCCATTGGAAAATTGAAAAAGTACTAGAAAAGAGAAAGAACAAATGCCTTTTAATGATGTTTTGATACACATGACAACTAAATGTTCAGTGATACCATTGATTTTAGCAGGATAGAGGAGGATGGTTACCCGCTAATAAGGTATCAT
>JAKATM010000073.1 GCA_021818765.1 Thermoplasmata archaeon
GACTGGATGACTTGATTCTGGCTCGATAAGTAATAGGAAAATGAATAAGTCGATGCGGAGTTGGAAACATCCGGCGGATCTCCAACGGGATTAACGGTTATGGTATTCGATCCCAGTGATCCTGTCAGGGTTCCGGATGTACCTGAAGGGCTTTGGGAATTGTATGAGGGATTGGATGATGAAGATGATGACCATGTAACATCGAAACTGCTCTCATACTGGGGAATCGTGAAACTCGTGGACTGGGAATTGAATTTCCAACCATAGACAAAAGGCTGGGATGCCTGTGATGGATAATTGTTGGTAGTGGATATTATTGTATTCGCACCGGAACCTGCATATGTGTAAGTATTGATAGAGTTAGCGATCGTATAGCTCGAACTATAAGGGGTTGTGATCGTGAAAGATATACTGAAAGCGAGGGGATATCCTGCACCCATACTCCATGATGGAGAAATTTCAATCCAATTATTACTCGCAGGTACGACGCCGTTTGCGTTAAACACGTGGCTCCAACTCTGGAGATTTCCTGGTACAGATATATTTGCATAAACGGTACCTATATCGTAATACTGCTGGTCCACATAATAGTTAGGGACGGGGAGAACAACATTAATAGCCCCAATGGATGAACCATCGTAATAATAATACGATCCTATGCTCAGGGAACCAGTATACATTTTTGTTGAACCCAGGGTGTAATCGGAGGAGGGAAAACTAAAACTCACAGTATTTTGGGATGAGTTTTCTGCGTATGGCATGTCAAATGATGTCGTTCCGGAATTAGCCACAGCCCCATTTGTCCAGTAGTTTACCCCAATGGATGTTCCAGCAGTTTCTCCTACATTCGATAAAGCAGGGGAAGCCTGGTTTACACCTATAGTTCCAGCAGGGATGTAAGAAATAAGAGTAAATACACCAGAAAACATTAAGAGAACCGCTATTATCACTAAAAATTTATGAGGAAAGAGATGCTTTTTCATTATCTTTCCCCCATCATTTCAAAAACTACAAAAAGAACAGCTATTACAAGCATAGCAATTACTATCGACACACCGATGTAGAACTGCCCGATGTTTACAATCCTCCACTGTTCACTCTTAACTGCAACATCGTAATAATTAGTTCCAGATGATACAGTTGTTATCACTCCCAGCAAACCAAGAGCGCTAAGTACAAAAAGCACCAGCAACCTTAAAATATTTTTTGTCCTTACAGCATTTTTTGTTTCATCCATTCTATTTCACCCCCTCTCCTGGCGGAGCATTTACGGGACAGGCCTTCATCCAGTAGCGGATGAGATCGTCATAGCTCCTGAATTCCCCGAGAGCTTTATGTTTCCTAAGCTCCCTGAGAGTTTCAGGCGTTATCCTGATCTTGGTCTCTTCCTCCATGCTCCTGATACTTGTATCTTGTATATTAAGTTTTGTCATTCCTGCATCCTCCCTTTTTTCTGTTCTTTCGATTGCGCCTATATAGAATACATAAATAGATGCAGATATAAATATAATTGTTAATATCTCTATAGCCGTGGTTTCACCTCCTTGTTATCATTTCCAAATATCCCATCATAATACATGGCTGCGATTAAAAATGGAACAGCCAGTACAGCAGCTATAGCCCCAATTTCTTTTGGCCCGAAATTCCAGAGAATTACAATGGAGGCTATTATGAGAATCCACGCAACAATAGTAAACCACGCTGCTCTCTTACCGTTGATATGTGATTGCCCTTCTATCATGTTTTCACCTTCCTTCTGAGCGTTCCCAGGTGATAGGCTGCTGAAAGCACGAAGTACAGTGCAATCAAGCAGAATACAGGGATTGATGTGTTGCCTGGCTCAAAGATTGCCGTGACCAGAGCTGCGGCCACAAAGATTATTGCGAACACAGTGAATACCACTCCCAGCGTTTCGTCGCGTTCAAATATCGCTTTCCTTATTTTCTGCATTTTTTTCATTGTTTCACCTTCCTATCATCGACAACAGTCTTATGATGTGCAGTATAATGTTTGAAATCCCACTGAGGACACCGAGCTTCCATCCTAGATAGATTGCAGCCGGAAAGGCAATTAGTAAAAGGTATGCGGTGTCCGTGTCTTCATCCTCCTTGATGCTTCCAGCCGATTCCTTCATGGCTTCGCCTTCCTGTTTTTATTCGTCGGTAATTTAGAATTGATTTCAGGGGTTTCGGAATTGTCAGGTATGGAATTGGTCATTGAGGTGTCTGGAATTTCAGGCAGTGAGGGTTCCGTGAGTTCAGGCGGGGTGATTTCTTCCCATGTTCCCCTGAACACATGGATGCCTCGAACGATGTCCTCATGGTAGCCATGCCTCTCCCATATCCTCTTGCGAAATTCCTTGTGCCTTCTTGGGTGTGATACCCATTCCTTCCAGACCATCCAGACCTGAACCCTGATGTATGGAAATGTGTACGGATACGCTTTGTCAATCTTGATGCGCCCCTTGGACACGTTTCCGCTGTCTATTGCATGCTTCGGAAACCATTTCACCTGCGCATAGATCATCTGTTCAACGCCCTCTGCCTTGATGTCGAAGCAGTTGTGATAGTCGTTGTCCTGCGATATGTAGAGTTCCTTTCCTTTTACGAATATCCGGCGGAACGTCCTTGGGTGGATTTCCACGACAAAGCCCAGACCACTCAGATAATCCGCCACGAATTTCTCTCCTTCATTGCCTTTCTGTTTGTTGTTCATCTTATTCAGTCTCCTTCTTCATAACATTTTCATCCATCCATACGAATCCATCAACAGTAAGTTTAGATTCGGCTATCACGAGTGGATCATTTGACTCAGGGAGATGCTCTATTGAGCCAACTATCCTTTTATTATTTCTTTTTGTTATTGCCCCTCACTCTTCTCCCTTGTCTTTCCCTTCAGGTTGTAATTTACAAATTTAACAAAATCATCATCACTTAAGGACAGTACATATTCCTTAAACTCCGCACTGGCTTTTCTCCTATCCTCGTTGAAACAGGATTTACAGATATGTCTATGATGTATCATGTAGTACCGGTAAACGTTATCTTCCGTAAGTTCTACATTGCATTTACGGCAGTTCATCAGCTTCTTTTTGTTCATTTCCTCATCTCCTTTTCGACGTACAGAATGTGTCCAAACGGAGCATACAGGATACTCCCTTCGGCAGATACGGCGATTCCGTCAGATGCCCAGTGCACTATGCTGCCTGTGATGAAATTGTCGAAACCGGACACGTTGAAATGAATCCTGATCTGATCACCATCCTTGAAAATAGACTTGTCTGCCCTCTTCAGCCTGTTCATGATCAATCACCCCTCCTTCCTCTTAAGATGGAAATCAACATAGTCAACCTGATCAGACCAAGGTGCATATCCTATCACGTTGTAATCAATGCAATCAGCCGCAAAGAGATCATCTCCGTCAAAAACGTCATTATCCTGCCTGAGCCATTTCCCAGATTTCAGCCTGACAAACCTCACTATATACGGATCATTCTGCTGAGTTGCCTTTAACTGCTCCTCTTCAGTTATTTTATATTCTCTTTCATCCATTTATTCTCACTCCCCCTCATTGCCTTTCTCTTTTCCAACCGCCATGAATGTCTCCTTGTGCCCTTCCCTGTCGGAAAGAACCAATCCTGACAGATATCCATTGCTAACGTCGCTCGGCGCTATGTCGGTTCTCCCGATTCTTTTCAGAAATCTCAGCATCTGTCCTGTTTCCATTTGCACTCATTCTCCTTCATTGCCCTTGCGTATTCCCGCCTGAAATGGAATGACCTTTCCCATTCCCTGACGTTGTTCTTTGGCCTCTGCAATCCAAGACTAAGAACTATGGGTTCCGTTGATGCGTATAAAGACCTGCTGGTTGCGGGGAAGGTCATGGGAGAACCTCCATCTTTCTCCATACAGTTAGAGCCCTTATGTTTGAATATCCTGCAATTGTGAAAACACCAACAATACCAGAAAGCTTCATCCTCTTGAAATGTGATGTATCACCAGGAAAGTTTTGTGGTATAAGCCGATGCAGGAATATCATGTGACCTCCAGCTCGGGTAACTCTTGCCATCTCATTTACAACCTTGACGATGTTGAAATAAGGCAGATCGTAGAGTGATTTAGCCTCCTGCTCTGAATAAGGAGGGTCTGCAAAAACAAGATCGTATTTCTCCGTCCAATCTTTGGGAAGCTGCTCAGCATTGAGAACATAAGTAGGATTGTTCTCAGGTTTAATATCAACCGTTTCCCATCCTTTTTCGTGAAAACTTCCGGAGAACAACATTAGTTTCTTTTCACCGTTCCATCTCTGCAATACTTTCTCAACTAATCCTCTTGGGAAAGCTCCCGGATAGCCTGTCCCAGCTCCCAAACACCATATGTCCCTGTAGTATGGTTTCTGAGTCACGCCTCCACCTCCAGCTTTGCCTGTTTCGATATGGAATTGACAGGATATCTTGCAAACGTAAGGACTATGCACTTATCCATTTTCATTATCTTATCAATCCACTTCTGATCGGGGATGCCATTCAGCTGCACATCCTTAAGGATCAAATCGGATGGTATCTTAATTGGCTCAAGAACCTGCATATCTGCCAGGAAAGCGTGGAAAAGGACATGCTCCCGCCTGAACGGATATCTGTCTGAACATTTCCATACCTGAAATTCTGACGCAAGCCAGCTTTCATAGTAATCCTCTTTCTCTTGTGTCCATGACCTTATTGTCGTAAATTCAGGGTCTTTGAGCTTATCCCACAGGTGTGAGAATTTCATGGTTTGCATTAAGCTTCAGTCCTCCTTACCGCTTTCCTCAATCGCTCGACAACGGGATCGCCCTTCTGGCCTATGCATGACCAGTCCCATGCATCCTCAATTCCCACTGATCGCCCAACGTGCTTGCCGTAGGACATCAGGAGACCCCCATGTCATTCAGGAATTCCAGCACAAGGGCATGCACACGAATCCGTATTTTCTCCTCCTCCTGCGTCAGGGAATTGTCAGAGTCGACGATTCCGGCAACCGAAGCCTGGTCAAAAAGGGCAAGAACGAGAACTTTTCGTAGCCTGTTCTCAATGAGGTCCTTGAGGAGCTTTGCTCGCCTCTCAATCCCTGACCTCATGGCTGCGTACCTCTCTGTCGCACCGGATTCAAGGAGCCGCTCCATCTCCTCACGGTCTGCCCTTTCCTTCTCCGCAACAAGGAAGAAGAAATCAGAGGATGGAAGCCTCTGAAGTTTCCTTGCCTTCGATTCCCTGCTGACCAGTGATGGCAGTTCAGACAGCATCTTCTCTGCACGTGACTGGATCATGGCCTCACCTCCACGTCAGGAACCTTGATGCCCAGTGGAGAGAGGTCGATGTCATATATGACCCGCCTGCCTCCCTGCACCGGCTGGGGATTCCTCAGGATGTCGAGTTCAACCATCGCGTCAAAATATTTCTTCCTGGTGCGATTATCGAGGCCGAAGTATTCACCAATCTTCTGCTTCACGTCGTGGTCAATGACTCTCTCCACCCCTTCAAATTCGGGATAAGAAATGAAGAATCCCCTGATCTTCTGCAATGACCTGAACGCTTCCCTTTTTTGGTGTGCGTGTGCAGGATGGGGCTGAGTATCAAGGTAGTCTGAAAGGATGTCATTAACGATCCTTGACAGGGCGTAAGTCGTTCCAAACTTATCATAGACATAGGAATCAAGGCGTTTCCGTGTTGATTGAGTTATTCTGCAAAAAAGAGGAGCGTCGAGATTTGTTTCAGATGCTTTTGCATTTTTTGATATCAATTCATCACCTCTTTATATACAAATTGATATTGATTGATATTGATTGATATCAATTCATGTATATATTTGATGTATAATTTGATATCAATTCGTGCATTCTTCTTCGAGCGACGTTTTACCAAGCCTTTGTTTTCCTGTGTTTTCCGAATTTCGTGAACTGCTCTTTCCTGACCTGACCATACACATGAAACCTGCACACGCACATGAAATTTCATGCGTATATTTGCAAGAGCAAAAATCCTTAAATGGAGTGAATGACTCACTGTATCGCCTCCTCCTGTGATCTTCGCAAATTTTCACCGGCTGGAGGCCCCCTTGTTTCACGATACCGCTTAGCGCCTTTCAGAAGGGAAACCCTGCTGTTGCACACTCCGCAGTGCGCATAAAACGGAGATTTGCCCTTATAATCCCATTCATGGCCGCATTTCTGACACTTTATCCACATGCTGACTTCAACACCAGGGAGAATAAAAATCTTTGTGTCTATGTGTGTGCAAACATTTATATCCGTCTATCGGTTCTCATCGTAAGGTGAAAAAATGACAGATGTGAATGAGAGCGTAACCCGATTGGCGGAGCCGTTCCACGTTACGCTCACCAAGAACACGAAAGGGTATTCATGGGAGATCAGCATCCACGGAAGCGATCTCGTGGACATGAAGCGCATAATAAGGGAAACGAACGAGTCCATGAGGAAGGAGTACGGTGACTCGCAATGAACGCCGGAGAGTATGTCACATATCTGAAGGAGCTCACGGTCAGGATTGAGCAGTCAGGCATGAGCGTGGAATTCTGGCCCGCTGCCCTTTCCTTGATGGCACGCCCCATGTACTACATGGAGCAGTCCGATCACAAGTCCGAAGGGAGCCATGACAGCAGGGAAGACAAGAAAACAGCTAGCAAGCCAACAGCGAAGATGATCGCAACCCTCCAGGATCGCCTTGAGGGGAAGAAGGGCAACACAGAATCAAAAAGATATGTCAAGGGTCTTGGTGATCTTGGCACTCTCAGTTTTGACGAAGCAAAGGATGCCATAGACAAGGTGGCGGAAATGGAGGGGTGGAAATGATCTTCATGCCCCTCGGCCCAGTCCATGTCGATCCTGACTATTCCGATCAGTATTTTTGCGGGGGATGGTTCTGATGTTAGTGCATTGTGATCATTGCCAACGAGTCTTTGACCTGGAGCTTGGTGATCCAGCATCTGATCACATTCTTTGTGATTATTGCTTAGAGGAGGCACGGTTCTAATGGCAAAAAGAGTGTTGGTTTATGATGAGGTTCTGGACATGCTGTTGCAAGCGCAGAACCAAAGAGTAGAGGATGGCTGGGAAAGGGGAACATCGCTTGAACAGATAGCCTCGGAAGCCATTATCTTCTGGTACTCGCAGGGCAACAACGAAAGGTTCCGGAATATCAATGATCAGGATTACATTTTGAAGAACGCCGGAAAGCCGGCAGATAAGGCGTTGGAGGGAACATAATGCCCAAGAAGTGCGAGTTCTGCGGCACACATATCGATATTGGCAAGGACGAGTACGCCAACGTCTACCTGAACCCAAGAGCCAGGATGCTCTCATTCCATGTCCCATGCCTCGACGTTGCGCTGCTTTTCGGGAGGTTCAAGGAAGGGAAATACGTGAAATGGGAGGAAAAGGAGGTGCAGGCCTGATGGATGCTGACAGTATGTTCTTTGCTGTCTCCTTTGGGACAGTTTTCATGGCTGCCGTATTTCTGGCGGTTCTTCTGTGGAGGCTGGTGGTCTAATGCTGAAGCTCACTAAGCCTCCCTATGCGGATACCAAGGTAGATGCTGAGAAAACACAGCAGGAGATCACTTCACTTCTTCGGAAATATGGGGTCAGCCAGATAAACTGGCAGATCAATTATGATCTGGAGCAGG
>JAKATM010000074.1 GCA_021818765.1 Thermoplasmata archaeon
GATCTCTGAGATATGCCCATATTGTTGTATCCATCATCTCGAGTATGTTTTTCCTTGTAACGAAGTCTGGATCCTCTTTCCTCTGCTGCAGTATGTCATCGTAGGCATGGTTCAGTGCAGTCATATCCGGGCCACAGAATGTGATTCTCTTCCTGCCGGATTTGGAAAGGGCAAGTATTTCTGATCCTAAGCCATGCTTGAAAACGTCATCGTTGCTGTATGATGCAACAATTGCATGTTCCTCGGGAAAGGAGTTGACGTATTCAACAAAAACTCCCTCTGAGTATTTTTCTATATCCTTGTGGTGTTTCCCGATTGTTGCAATATATCGCATAGTATTAATGAATTGCTAGGAGGATATTTATCTTTCTCAGCAACTTAATGCTTCCAAAAATACGGTACGAGTTACCTATATACTTTCGGTGCATTCCTTCATCAAATGTATCTGACCTTCCCGGATCTTGGGTCATTCATTGCATTCATAGCAGCCATCGTGCTATTCTGGGGGGCCCTCAATCCAAGGGACCAGGAAGCAATAATGATCTTTATCTTTACTTCTGTGCTTTCATTCATCATAGCCATAGACTCAGATATTTTTGCATCCGTTTCAGCCATGCTGACTGTTCTCTTGATCAACGAAACTTACACAAAAAGGTATTACATCTTTCTTTCGGCAATCATTCTCGATATCGCAGGACTTGCTTACTTTGACCTGTCACAGTATACTCACCTGCTTCTTGCTGTGTCAGTAGCCGCAATAATTGCAGTTGCTTTCTCGAAAAGACTTAAATCAGGCGTGATTGAGAACGAGCTGAAAAAAGGCAGGCACCCAGATGTTGAGAGAAACAGGGATCTTTTCCAGCTTGTAGCTGGAATACTTGTCTTAACAATGCTTTATTCTTTCAGCAGGGAAGTATCATTTTTCGTTATTCTACTAGCTGGAATTGGCCTCCTCTCGCTGGGAAATATTGCATTGACAACCGGATCAGATCGATTGCGTGGCTTTTTCTATTCAATGGAACGCCCTGAAGTTACCCTTGGAATAGGACCGATTATGATCGCCGGCGGAACCCTATTTGCAATGGCGCTCATCCAGTCTCAAAGCTTGCTTGTTGTTATTGTTTTCACAGTGATTATAGGAGATGCACTAGCCAGCCTCGTGGGGATCAGGTATCCGGTGAAAACGCTTCCATATAACAGAAGGAAGAGTGTTGGAGGCATGCTGGCAATGGCAATACCTTCACTTATGTTCGCCGGACTTGCCACTGGCTTCTCTCCATGGTATATTCTTCTCTTCCCGATAGTGGGAAGCATTGTAGAATCCGTTACGGTCTCACCGCTTGACGACAACCTTACTGTCCCGTTCTCCCTTGTTGTTCTTGCTGCCTTCCTGGTCTGAGGTAGTAGAGGACTTCGGATCGGCCGGTGTCCTGAAATTGCCTGTTTAGATAGAAGTCATGGGCAATGGATCTTCTGTCAGTCCATAGACTGACCTGCGGATAGTTGGAAAGAGAATTCAAGGATTTTTGCAGGATATATGAACCGATACCTTTGCCTTGATCATCAGGTATCACAAAGAAGTCGGAAATCAATGGATTGTTATTATTTAGAACAGCCATGATGCCGGCAACTATCTTTCCGTTGTGCGTTATGGCACTGGATGCTTCAAATATAGGCTTGCCAAAGGATTTGCCTGACAGAGTGTCAAGGAGCATTTTCCTGCCCTCTGCAGGATCGTCGGCTATGAGGACCGATTCATCCTCTTTCCCGAATGCGAGGGATAGGGCATCGGCAAATGAACCTGGATCGACACTGTTGATTGGCACAGTGGAATAGGAGTCGGGCATTTGCTTTTTCAGATCTTTAAGTTTCTTCGGATCAATTGACATTTCGACCCTGTGGAGCATGCGTATTCCTCTCTCTTCCATGCAGGAGTGAAAGTCATCGCCTGCATTGAATGGTTCGTTGAAAATCAATTTCTTTCTATCTTTTCTGCACTCACTTATTGCCCAATCTATGAGCAGAAAACTTCTCTCCCTGTTTGCAGTGACAGGATCCATGAACCCGAAAGATGCGAAGTTCCTGTCAGAAAATCCCGTAGCCGAATAAAGAAATGAGTACGCTATGACCTTGTTCAGCGACATGATGACTCGGGAGCGGATCCTGTTGTTGTCCAGATCGCTTATAACCCAACGGTACATTTCACGGACAGGCAGGTCAGGGTGTTTTTTCTCATTATACTCTATTTCCGGTTCGAGTACATGTCTCCATTCCACCTTAACGTTGTTTAGCTCCATAAGCCTCATTTGTAATCACATCGGTTTATTAAGATACATGCGATTCCTTTTAGCGATATATATGGATGACAAGGAGCGGACCAATGAACTCAACCGCATTGCTTTAAAATTTTCTGAATACTATAAAGGGAAGGTTGGGATAATGCCACGTGTACCAATCACTTCGCTGAAGGATTTCTCTTACTGGTATACTCCGGGAGTTGCTGCTGTTTCACTCGCAGTGAACCATAACGTGGAGAATGTTTTTAATTTAACGGGTAAATGGAATAGTGTTGCCATCGTGACCGACGGCACAAGGGTCCTTGGTCTCGGCAATGTTGGTCCGGAGGCGTCATTGCCCGTCATGGAGGGGAAGTCCATGATTTTCAACTTCCTTGGCGGCGTTAATGCAATCCCTATTCCATTGCGTGTCAGGGAGAAGGAGGAATTTGTGCAGGTTGCAAAGGCACTTGAGCCTTCTTTTGGCGCTTATAACCTGGAGGATATAGAATCGCCCAAATGCTTCTTTGTTCTCGAGGAACTTCAGAAGGATCTTTCTATTCCTGTATGGCATGACGACCAGTTGGGCACTGCCTGCATTACTCTCGCAGGACTCCTGAATTCTCTCAAGGTGGTGCAGAAGAAACGCGAGGACTCCAAAGTAGTACTCTTCGGCGCGGGTGCGGCAAATATTGCCACCGCCCATCTTCTGGCAACCGCAGGATTCAAGATGAAAAACATCGTTATCGCAGACAGCAAGGGAATCCTTGAACCAAACAGGTCCGACGTTGACAGCCTAATGTTTACCAACCCATGGAAATACAGGCTTGCATTGGATACAAACGGAGAGCGATTGACTGGTGACGAGTCTCGTGCATTCAAGGGTGCAGATATTGTTGTATCCGCATCCAGATCCGATCCAAGCACGCTGCACAAGGATTGGATAAAATCAATGAACGATGATGCAATAGTCTTTGCCCTTGCAAACCCGCTTCCTGAGATATGGCCTCATGACGCGATTGAAGCTGGAGCGAAGATCGTTGCCACAGGTAGAAGCGATTTCCCCAACCAGATAAACAATAGTCTGGTTTTCCCCGGAGTGTTCAGGGGTGTTCTTGATGCGAGAGCCAGGAAGGTTGATTTTGATATAATGGTGACTGCATCTGAAGCGCTAGCCGGCAGGATTGAAAATCCATCGCCGGAAGAGGTCATACCCAAAATGACAGACTGGGACCTGTACCCTGAAGTGGCTGCGTCGGTCGCGTATGCAAGTTCCCAGAAGGGTTATGCTCGCAAACATGAATCAAAGGAGAAATTCCTTCAGATCGCGACCGAGATAATAGATCATAATAGGAAGGCATACAGGACACTACTTGACAATGGTTCAATAGCTAAATTACCGGAGGCCTGAAAAGAATGGCAGATGAATTGAAAGTAAGAAGAGCAAAAGAAGAGGACATTGAAGGCATAGCGGATCTAATGTACCGCCTGAAGAAGCTGAATGAGGAGTTCGATACCAATTTTGAGGTATCCCCCAGGGCTAAGGAGAGAATTATGAACTCCCTCAGGGAATCCATACCAAACTCAAAGGGATGCATCCTTCTGGTGGGAACAATAAAACAGAAGGTTGTTTCCATGATAAGGGCTGAACTCAGGGAGAGGAAGTTCTACGAACCGCCTGTTGACGTCAGGATCACAGATTTCTATATTCTTCCCGAAGTAAGGAGACGGGGCCTTGGTGGCGTGATGATATCGAAGCTAAGGGAAGAGATGAAGAAAGATGGTCTGTCCTTGCTGACAGTTGAATACCCGGCATTCAATGTAATTGCTAAAAATTTCTACGAAAAGCTGGGATTCAAGCCCAACATAACAGTTCTCAGGTACTTGGAAGGGGAGAGCAAGAAATAATCGCCTTCTTCTATGATTGCTTGTCACACAGCTTGAGGCTCCCCAGAAGCCAGTCTCATTGTATATGGGAAAATCCGAATCCCAATTTTTTGATATAATTTAATTGCAGATTCCAATCTGAAATATTGGAACCAAATATTAATACAAATTCTTGTGTTCAGTGCTTATGACCTTAAATCTGCGGATAAGTTCATTCAAGGAAGGTGACATGATAGAAAGGAAATACACCTGTGATGGCGAAGATATTTCTCCTTCTGTTTCATGGACAGAAAGTCCAGAAAATACGAAGTCGTTTGCATTAATATTGGATGATCCAGATGCTCCGCTACGCACCTTTGTTCACTGGGTGGTTTACAATATTCCTCCTTCTGTGATGGAACTCGAAGAAAACTATCCTAAGGTCCAGTTGTCCTCGAATGGAATCATGCAAGGCAAAAACGATTTTGGTAAGATTGGCTATGGAGGCCCATGCCCGCCGGGACAGAAAGCTCATAGATATGTTTTTCACCTCTTTTCTACCGGTCTAAAAGGTGCGCTCCCAGCAGGTCTTGATAAGAAGGGTGTTTTGAAGGCCATTAAGGGTAGCGTAATCATGGAAGCAACCTTTATGCTCACTTATAAGAGAAATAGATAAAATTGCATCTGAACACTGGTTATAAAAAATGCCGGTAAATGCTTTTCTTAGCGCATTGGAAATATGAGTGTAAATGCTTAATAACCGGTTCAGGTTGCATAATTATGCCAGTTCACAGCAGCATGACATCAAGCATGGTAGTATTGAAGGACGTAAAGTTAAACAAGCCCATAGTTCTTCTGAGTTTTCTGGACAATTCGGCGATCGGCGTAATGACGCTTAAATACATTATTGAGAACCTGAAGATGAGCCAGTTTGCCCATCTTTCGTCCCCGTTCGTTCCACCAGTCACTGTGTTCGTTGCCGACAAGCTCCGTCATCCGTTCAGGCTTTACAGCGACCCCGAAGGTAAATATTGCATTGTGCTCAGTGACATTCCCGTCGATCCTGATGGTTATTACGAGATATCAAATGTAATCGCAGACTGGCTGAAGGATATCAACCCGCGCTTCGTCGTTAACATTGACGGGTTCCCAGTCGACAAGGTCACTGACGGGAAGAGGATATTTGGTGTAGGGGATAAGGCTGCGATAACGATGCTGCAAATGAACAAGGTACCGCTTGCACAGTCTGCCCTCATAACAGGTATGGGCGGTGCCATCCTCAATGAATCTATTCTCCGCCAGCTGCCGCTTATGAGCCTTCTCGCTATGACGATTGAAAACATACCGGATCCTGCTGCCGTTCTGGCGACTGTCGAGACCCTTAATACAATATTTGGAATGAAGATAGAGACCGGTCCACTCAAGGAGACTGCTTCAAAGTACCATGAAGAGATGAAGAGGATCATGGAGGACTATGCGAGGCTGCAGTCTGGCGATAAGAAAGCCGACAGCATGTATGCCTGATTCCTGGAAAATGCTCTTCTTTAATCCCATCAATAACAAAATACTTTATATCTCGTATTATTTACAGATTGACTATCATGGTCAAGTATAAATGGGTTGCCCTGTCAAACACGACGATTGGGGTCTTGATGGCCTCGATAAATGGCACAATAATCCTGATTTCTCTGCCAGCAATCCTGGGACCATCCGGAATAAATATCAACCCTACAGCCCCGGGAACATTCATCTATCTCATCTGGCTTATAATGGGTTACAACATCATAACAGCAGTCATTCTCCTCACCCTGGGGAGGCTATCCGATATTTTTGGAAGAACGAGGTTGTTTAACCTTGGTTTCGTCATTTTCACAATTGGGTCAATTCTGCTTTTCCTGACACCCAGCAAGGGAGATACGGGAGCGCTTGAACTGATTGTATTCCGCCTGGTACAAGGGTTGGGTAGCGCATTCCTCTTCGCAAACAGCACGGCTATTCTCACAGACGCCTTTCCTCAACATGAAAGGGGTAAAGCACTTGGGCTGAACCAGGTCGCAGCGCTTGGAGGCTCCTTTATCGGCTTGATCCTCGGCGGAATACTTGCCATTTATAACTGGAGGCTCGTCTTCCTGGTAAGCGTTCCTATTGGAATTCTTGGTACCGTGTGGTCGCTCCTTAAGCTTCAGGATCATTCGGTCAGGGACAGGAACCAGAAGATCGATTATGCGGGTAACATTGTTTTTGGAGTTGGAATAACCGTACTGCTACTTGGATTGACGTATGGTCTTCTCCCACCATCAAGCGGCACGGGTACTATGGACTGGTCCAGTCCATGGGTAATTTCCGGTCTTGTAGTTGGAGCATTCCTCCTGTTTCTGTTTCCCTTTGTGGAGAGGAAGGTAAAGCAGCCCATGTTCAAGCTCTCGCTCTTCAAGATAAGGGCTTTTGCCTTCGGTAATATTGCATCACTTCTCGCCTCGCTTGGTAGAGGCGGAGTCATGTTCATGCTCATTATACTTCTGCAGGGAATCTGGCTACCCATACATCTCGCGGCTAACATACCGTATATCGATATTCCATTCTGGGCAGGAATATATATGGTGCCTATGACACTAGGTTTCCTTACAATGGGTCCGCTCGGTGGAGCACTCTCCGACCGCTACGGTGCAAGGGGAATAGCAACAATAGGCATGGTGATTGTTGCTGGGGCATTCATCATACTGACATTTTTCTCTGCAAACTTCAGCTATATTCCATTCGGCGCCACCCTTTACATGATGGGATTCGGTTCGGGCATGTTTGCCGCACCGAACACAGCAGCAATAATGAACTCTGTAGCGCCTGATAACAGAGGTGTTGCGTCAGGTATGGTTGCAACCGTAAGAAATGTGGCACAGACTGCCAGTCTCGGTATATTCTTCACTATAGTCATTTTTGCGCTCTCAACTAACCTTCCCGGATATTTCTCCGCCGCACTCACAGCCGCTGGAGCCCACCAGTTGATCCCATTTATTTCCAAGACGCCGCCGACGGAGGCCCTGTTTTCGGCATTCCTTGGATATAACCCAATGGTCCAGATCTTGTCGGGGATCCAGCTCCAGGCACCGACCGTGTATGCATCGCTATCGACGACAGCCATCAATATAATGACAGCGAGATCATGGTTTTCATATGCACTTGCCCCTGCCGTCATGCAGGCCCTGAGGGACTCCTTCTACATTGGTGCTCTTCTTTCCGGCGCGGCCGCGGTGTTATCAGCTTTAAGGGGTAAAAAGTATGTACACCATGTTGCACCCGGTGAAGTGGATCCGTCAATGAGGGGAAACGATGACAGCAAAATTTCAGTAAAGGCTTTGAATACAAGATCGCAAAATTCAAATGGAGGCATTAGAAAATAAATGGCAGATCCA
>JAKATM010000075.1 GCA_021818765.1 Thermoplasmata archaeon
TCTAAATGAGAGATATCTTTTTATTTATCGACTTCGTATCTGTTAGATATGCGTTCGAGAAGAGAGCTAACCAATAAGGTTTTAGTTGTTGTATTTTCGGCGGTCATTGTCGCAACGGGATTCGTCGCTTTATGGAATAATTATAGTTTATCTGTTAATCCAGACTCATATGGACAGTCACCAGCGTCAGGCACCGCATCTTCGAACAATAGCACTTTCATAGTAGGCTGGTCTGGGACTTCTATAGATACGCTTAACCCTTATACCTATACCGCAAGTGTTTCGGACTGGATCCTGATGGATACATATTCAACACTGGCACTTTATAACGCAAATGGATCGGCACTCATCCCAGAACTTGCCACGTCATGGAACATTAACGTTTCAAATGGCACGGCAATAGTGCATCTTAACCCGAATGCGAAATTCTCAAATGGGCAGCCGATCAATTCTACGGATGTCGCTTATAGTTACGAAATGGCTGACTGTTGTTTTTCTGGTTTGAGCAGCTATGTATGCATGATAACAAACATCTCCACACCAAATCCCCAGACCGTGATCTTTAACTTTACGGGTGGTCTTTTCCCGCTCATATCGCTGGATAATGTTTTCATTCTACCAGAAAGTGTCTGGGAGAATGTCAACGTTTCATCATACTTTGGATATAACGCCAGTGCAAACCCGAGCTTTGTCGGATCTGGCCCATTCGTCGTATCAAAATATGTGCAGGGCCAATACATAGAGTTGTCAAAAAATCCTTACTGGTACCTGCCAAACATGGAGCCGCATGTCAATCATGTTATAATACAGTGCTTCAACAGCGAATCTTCCATGTTCTCGGCACTGCAGTCTGGAGCAATTGATGCAACCGGTGCTTTCCTTCTTCCATCACAGATCCCTGTGGTTCAGAAGGATTCAAGCCTGAGTCTTGTTGTTAGCAATTCTTTCACATACTGCTATCTTGCATTCAATGTAAATCCCTCCGGTGGCGGAGCTTCTTCTATAAGAAACCTAACTGTCAGGCAGGCCATAGTGGACGCAATAAACGTTTCTTATGTTACAAGGGTGGCATGGGATGGATACGCTACACCACTGGCAACCAATTTCCCTGTGGGGGATTCGTTCCTTGACTCCTCACTCCCGCTTCATCCCTATAACGTGTCGAAGGCGAATAGTTTGCTCAATGCTTCCGGCTTCAAGTACGGATCAAACGGCATCAGAGTAACACCAAATGGAACTCCTCTTTCTTATACGATCATCGTACCCAGCAGTTTCCCGGCGCTAATATCGGCAGGTACCGTCATTAAGCAGGAGCTCGCCCAGATAGGTATTTCAATCACGATCAGCAGCATAACGACGAGCACAATGGACAGCATAATTTGGCCTGGATATAACCAGACAATGGACCTCTGGGATTGGTCATGGACACCGGGTGACCCGACACTGCTTTGCGTCTTTACTGGTACAGCGATAACCACAGAGCTCTCAGATTCTGGATTCAATAATACGGAATACAATAATCTATATTCCGAACTCGTAAATGCGAATACAACACAAGAGATCTACAACCTTTCGGATCAGCTGCAGACAATTCTATACAATCAGCTACCCTACCTGCCGCTTTATTCCCCGCCAAACATAGCAGCATATTCGAATGCTTTTACTAATATTTCCAGCAACTTTGCTGGCGGACCCTTCGGGGCAATGGACTGGCAGACTTTTCTACAGGTTGAGCCAAATGCCTCTTTTGGCAAAACAACTCACAGTGGTGATACAATATATTACATAGCTGGTGGAGTGGCAGCTGTGCTAATTGTGGCAGCAGTCGCAGCATTAGTTATTCGGTCCAGGCGAAAAGAGGATTGAAGAAATATTGGCTGCTGCAAGCTACTCTACATATTTAGCCAGGAGAGTCATACTGACTGTTGTCAGTATATTTATCATTATATCATTTAATTTCTTGCTTTTCAGGGTGCTGCCCGGAAATCCCATAACGCTGCTATACAGAAGCCCAAGGCTGACATTGAACCAAGAAAAGGCCCTAAGCATAGAATTCGGGTTAAACAGGCCGGAATGGGTACAGTATATCCTATATGTAAAGAATGCACTGGAAGGAAACTTCGGCATATCCTATTATTACAAGGTAAGCGTAACGAGCAAGATAATTCCGGCTCTGGAAAACAGCCTTATCCTCCTTATTCCAGCGACAATAATTTCAATCTTGCTTGGAATCTACACGGGTGTCTTCTCTGCGTGGAGGGAGAACACCAAGGCGGATGTTGCCGTTCTTCAGACAGCAATGGCGTTCTACGCAATGCCGACCTTCTGGCTGGGCGGTATATTTATTTTAATAGCAATATATATTGGTGGCATACCTGTAGCAGGCGAATACAGTGTTGGAACCACATCCATAATTAACCTGATGGAACACATGGCTCTTCCACTCCTGACACTTGTTCTGGTATATTATGGACAGTTCACCATAATGATGCGCAACTCACTCAGGGATGTACTTTCGGAGGACTATATATTGACGGCATATGCAAAGGGCGCAGACAGTAAGCGGATCCTCTACTCACATGCCGTTCCAAACGCCATGCTACCCATGATCAGCCTTATAGCGATCAACCTCGGTCTCATGGTAACCGGCGCAATACTTGTTGAGACAGTTTTTTCCTGGCCGGGAATAGGATATCTTATCTACCAGTCTATTGGACATCTTGATTATCCGATGCTCCAGGGTGCATTCATAATTGTAACTTTCAGCGTAGTGCTAGCCAATCTTCTTGCGGACATAGTCTACGGTCTGGTTGATCCGAGGATACGGTACAAATGAATTCCCAAACAGACGCTATGAACTATATCAAAGGCGGTATGAGGCGAACCGGAGGCGGTCTTCTTGACTTCTGGAATAAGTACAAGAGAAATAAGATCGGTGTCGCCGGTCTGGGCATAATCATCTTCTTTACCCTAATGGCAATTCTTGCCCCGGTCATATCACCATACAACCCGAACACGATAAATTCCAGCCTGTACCTTTCACCCCCATCCTCGGCGCACCTTCTGGGTACAGATTCTCTTGGTCGTGACCTCCTATCCAGGGATTTCTACGGGGCACAGATATCGTTAATTGTGGGTTTTGCCGCCGCGGCGATCTCAGTGTTTGTTGGGTTGGTCATAGGTCTATACAGCGGATACTTCGGCGGATGGGCAGATGAGATCCTTATGAGGGTGACAGACTTTTTCCTTGTCATCCCAACACTGGTCTTTATGATAGTTATAGCTGCCGTTATAGGGCCCAGCCTCGTTAACGTAATCCTTGTTATAGGTCTCCTCAGCTGGCCATCTACTGCAAGAACCATACGATCTATGGTACTTTCAATAAAAAACTGGCCCTTCATAGAGTCCGCTATGATCAATGGCGGGAAAAGCAACTACATAATTTTCAGGCACATTGCTCCTAACGTTTTTCCGGTTGTCTTCGCCAACGCTGTAATGTCGGTTGCATCAGCAATATTTGCCCAGGCCTCGCTTGTATTCCTTGGGGTTGGAGATATAACCGATATCAGTTGGGGCGGCATAATTCACAATGCATTTGCTTTCGGAGCTGTCTCAGCAGGTATGTGGTGGTATGTTATTCCTCCCGGACTTTTTATAATACTAGTAATTTTAGGTTTTACGATGACCGGATATTCTCTTGAAGAAATGTTCAACCCGAAGAAGAGAGGATTCTGATGATAAACATCAACAAGCTGAACGTTTCCTATACGACAGATAGTGGAGTGGCAAGGGCAATCACCGATCTAGACATTGATGTGCATGAAGGAGAGACAATGGGACTAGTTGGTGAGTCCGGAAGCGGAAAGAGCACGCTTGGGCTCGCAATGATGCGTATACTTCCAAAGAATGCGCAAATTTCGTCTGGTTCCATACATGTCAACGGCACAGACCTGATGTCACTTTCGCCTGGGAAGATGCGCAAGCTCCGTGGAGAGACAATAAGCATGGTATTTCAGGGGGCTATGAATTCCTTAAATCCCCTGATGACAATAGAGAGGCAGGTTTCTGAACCGCTCATCATACACAACATAGCACAGGGAAATGATGCGCTGGAACAGGGGAGAGAAGTTCTAAGAAAAGTGGGACTGAAATCGGCGGTATGGAAGCAGTACCCGCACCAGCTTAGCGGCGGAATGAAGCAGAGGGCGGTAATAGCAATGGCGATCATCACAAACCCGAAGATACTGATTGCGGACGAGCCTACGACGGGACTTGACGTAGTCACTCAGATGGCAATAGTGAAGCTGCTCAAGGATACGCAGCGGGAAAGGAACATTACAATGATCTTTATAAGCCACGATCTGCCGATAGTAACCAAGATTGCTGACAGGATCTCTATAATGTACGGCGGAAGGCTAATGGAGAGCGGCTCAACACCTGAGATTGTGAGGTCCCCGAAGCATCCATACACGGCAAAGCTCCTTGCGTCTGTACCGGATGTCAAGGGAGACCGCTTGATCGCAGGAATTCCTGGAGAACCAGTAAGCGCCCTCAGGCTCCCCTCTGGATGCCTTTTCCGGGAAAGATGTGAAATTGCATTGAAAGAGTGCAGCAGCTACAATTACGAGGGCGGGTATCAGGAAAAAGATCATGTTGCTTTCTGTATTAACACGGAGGCAGTTTGATGCTGGCTATAGAGCTAATTGACGTGAAGAAATACTTTCCTCTCCGGGGAAGGGATAAAGACGGGGAAAAGAGAATAGTACGTGCTCTGGACGGTGTATCCCTCTCTATAGAGAAGGGAAAGATACATGCCATAATCGGGGAAACCGGGAGCGGCAAGACAACTGTTGCCAGAATAATTACTGGCCTGACTGAGCCAACTAGCGGGTCTGTGAAGATAGATGGCAAGCCTTTATTCAGTGCATCCGGAAAGATTAATCTTGAGGTCAGGAAGAGCATCCAGATGGTTTTTCAGGACCCTTACAGTTCATTCAATCCAAAGTTCACAATCGCGAGATCAGTATCAGAGCCGCTCAGGCTGCATCACATTAAATTTGATATGGAAACTATTTCCTCCGCTCTAGAAAGGGTCAACCTTACACCTCCTGGAGATTTTTTAGCCCGGCTGCCACATGAACTGAGCGGCGGGCAGAAACAGAGAGCCGCCTTCGCTCGAGCAATCATCATAAATCCAAGCATTATAGTGGCGGATGAACCGGTCTCTATGCTTGACGCATCAATTCGAGCTAATGTACTGAAATTGATTCGGGAGTTGAACGGCAACTCATCCACTACATTTATCCTGATATCGCACGATATATCAATGGCACTGATGATCTCGGATAGTCTGACCGTAATATATCTGGGAAAGATAAAGGAACAGGGAACAAGGGACCAGATAAGGAACAACCCACTGCATCCTTACTCACAGCTTCTCTTCGAGACCGTTCCTACACTTGATTCTGGAAATATTCCTGATGTTACCTATGCAGATATTGATGCATACATAAGAGTGCATGGATGCAGTTTTGCCGACAGGTGCAAGTTTGCCAAGTCCATATGTTTTGAAACAGATCCAGAGCTTAAGGAGATCGAGCAAGGACATTTAGTCGCCTGCCATCTTTATTAGTAAGCTGGTCTGAAAGGATTCGACTATTCGACTACCTGCTCCATGAATTCAAGTGTTGGTTCTGTCGACGTCGAAAGCTTTATTTTTGCGTTTAATGGAATGAGCATCTGGCCCTCCCCATGGCCAAACGGAAGACCGTAAAGCGAAGGTTTCTTGAGTTCCTCCATGTAATCCTCTATCACGTCTTCGACAAAAGGCATGGGTTCGCTCTGCTCGTTCACTGTCTTTATGTCACCAAATGCAAATCCAGAAAAGTTCCCAAGCAGGTTTGCCAGTTTCATTGTGAAAAGATACCTGTCAATATCACCCGCGGTAATCCCGGTATCCTCAGCAAAGAGTATCTTGTCGGTTGTATCAGGCATATATTTTGTTCCGATGAGTGAAGATGCAACTGAGATGTTGGTTCCGATTGATGTCCCTTCAACCGTTCCGGGGTTTATATATTTGAAAAGTAAATCCCTGTCGCCTGTGGCGAAGTTGCTTGTCTTACCCTCCAAAACCTCTATAATAGTTTTGAAGTAAGGTTTTCCGATTTCCTCTGGATCGGACCCGGGCATAGGGCCATGGAATGTAACAAGATTCGCAAGCTTGTTGAAAGCCAGGTGCAGTGCCGTTATATCGCTGTAGCCTATGAATATCTTAGGATGATCATGAATCACGTCAAAATCAAGAAGGGGCAGCGTATGAATGGACCCGTAGCCACCTCGTGCACAGAAAATTGCCTTAACGTTGTCATCCTTGAATGCGTTAATAATTTCCTGACTTCTTTCATCTGCAGTGGCAGCCAGTTGATGTACCTGGACTAGCCTTTTGATATTGCTCCCAAGAGAGATCTTGAAGCCCAGCTTCTTCAACCTCGCAATTCCCTTTGATAGATTTCCCATGTCAGGAGCACTTGCAGGTGCAATTATCCTTATTTCATCTCCTTCTTTTAATTTTGGCGGTCTAACTTTATCCATTGTTTGTCACCTCTCTCTAATTCCGCAAACCCACCCTATACCAGACTTTAGTTATCCATGAATGGAACACATTCCAGCCCCTGTCTCCATGTCATCTATAGACCATGAAAGGACTATTTACAGGCCTGGTCTTGAATAGAACGGTTTTTGCCTCGTCCTTAAGTCTATGGAGACTGATAAAGTTGACTGTTAATGAAAACATATCTTTGTCTGTTCAGGATTATAGTTCACGCGCTGGTTCATCGTAGTTAGATAATTCTTTAATATGGATTGCCATGTTCTAATATGCCATGTGTCTCACGGGTTGATGATTCCGCAGAAATCAACGTGATGATTCCGATCATAACTTCCATATGGAAGAACACAAGTATTCGATCAGAATTAGCAGACACGCTCAGAGCAGTGGCGTATAACGGCGGGTTGGTCCTGCATGTCACAGAAAACGGTGAGGAGAGGGCCATTCTGATAGGGGCGCCAGGGCATAAACGTGAGAAAACATATCTTTATGCAAGGACATTCTTAATCAAGGATCATTCTTGGACCACAATACAGTCCATGTTATTTGCCCATCTGAAGCAATGGGCTTTGGAGAATGATTATAATCACATAGTTACTGAAATTGACCCATTTAATTTAGAGGAGGTTTCATTCTATTTCGAAAAGATGTGCCCAATATCGATAGAACCGGTTTTACTTGACGTCGTTCACGACCATGCCCGGCAGAGTGGAAGATACCAATGTTTGAGAATATTGTTAGATTTGCCTATTGACCTGACTTGCGCTAAAAATGAGTCTACTTTTGCAAATGTTGATCCTGTTGCCATAGAAGAAATCAATTTAGAACCGTCCAGATATGTGAATTTATCAATGGTAGGCCTGCAGGTTCCT
>JAKATM010000076.1 GCA_021818765.1 Thermoplasmata archaeon
ACAACGAGGGAGTATTCATCACCATTTTCAATTATTTTCACCTCCTCGCCATAAATTAACTGTGAAATTCTTTCAGAATTGAACTTTGGCTCAGCGCGAAGGTCTGCTACACTTATTGAGACATATTTCATATTTCGATAGTAGAAGGATTGATTTTATTATTTTTATTTAAACTTCATTCAGGTTCTGTACTTCTTATATTAGTTTGCAATTCCCAAATAATGCACTATATGATTCAGGAGATAAGAGAAGAGCAGTCCCTCCTTGATAGATATTTATCGAACAGCATGAAAGAACCTGCGCTTGCCCTTAAAAATATTCTGGGTTCAAATAGATCTATTACTTCTGGAAATGGGACAAGTTATAACGCTGCATATTATCTTTCACTTCTTCTTTTGAAGAGGAATATTTTTGCCACGCCAGTCTTTGCATCAGAATTCTCCAAGGTACTAGTCGAAAAATTTAATTTCAAGAACATTAACGTAATATTTTTCAGCCAGTCAGGAGAAACATCTGATGCTATTACCGCAGCGAAATTTGGAAAAATTAACGGAGCATCTTCCGTATCGATCTCGAACGTTCAAGGGTCAACTCTTTCAACCTTGGCTGACGTTTCAATCATCACTCCCGCCGGGCCAGAAAAGTCTATAGCTGCCACTAAGAGCCACATGGGTCAATTGCTCTCTTCACTTTCCATTTTTCTTGCTGACAACCCAGAAGAGTTCAAGCTTCTTCTTGGAAATATCAAGGCAGGGGTCAAGTCCATCATGTCACAGGAGGATTACATAAAGAAACTTGCTGAGAGTATTTCGACTAAGGTAGTTTTCCTTGGTTCAGGCATTGAATACCCGGTTGCACGTGAAGGAGCACTTAAGTTGAAAGAGACATGTTCAATGATAACAGATGCCTATCCCACTCGTGAATTCCTCCATGGCCCTAAACAGATACTTGATGATACATGGACAGTGTTTATGCTCTCTAAAGAAGATGTCGTAAAGAACGACTTGTCCAAATTGACGCGCAACTTGATGGACGTTGACGAGATTATTCGTCAACAATTTAAAGTCAGATTTACGTCCGATTTAGCGGATTCAATTTTAAAAGTACTATTTATACAGTTGCTTGCATATTACAGGTCAGTTTTCCTAGGTCTTGACCCTGATAGGCCATCTAAACTGACAAAGGTGATCAAATCCTAATACATCTAAATAATGTGTAATAATGAATTCTACAAATAAATTCGTGTTTTCCAATGCAGTTGTTGCAGGCAAGTTGGTGCATGATATAATTGTTAAAGTAGAAGGCGGATACATTTCATCGATTTCTAATAATTCAAATGGGGATATCGACCTTACTGGATACACAGCAGTGCCTTCGTTTATTGACGTTCACACCCATGGCATGCTTGGTGTCGATACTGCATCGCTTTCCCCGGAATCAATCGGGAAATGGTTAAAAGCCCTTCCCAGGACTGGCACTTTGAAAGTAGTGTCAGCGCTTGTCTCTTCAGATCGGGTTACCACACAGGCATTCCTGAAGTCTGTTGAATATGCAAGGAAAACTGTCTTTGAAGAACCTTGTGCGGAGGTTCTTGGAGCAAGGATGGAGGGCCCGTTTATAAGTCATGCAAAGAAGGGGGCTCACAACGAAGCTTTTATTCTGGACCCTTCTATAGTGAATTACAAAAATATTACCGGAAAATTAGCTTCGCAGGTCCGGATTGTTGACATTGCGCCAGAGGTTGGAAAAGCAATGGAAATGATTCCTTATCTTTCGTCAAAAGGAGTGATTCCATCCATAGGGCACTCTGATTCTGACGCAATAACTGCAAGAAAGGCGATATCGCTGGGTGCAACAGAGGCAACTCACCTGTTTAATGCTATGCGATCGATTTTTCACAGGGAACCTGGAATAGCTGGCGAGGTTCTTATAAATGATTCGATTAATGCAGAGATAATAAATGACCCAAATCACCTATCGCCAGGAATTATAAGACTTGCGGTAAGATCGAAAGGAGAAGACAAGATTGTAGGGATAACAGATTCCATCGCAGCAACCATGATGCCTGACGGCATTTACCAGCTTGGAACACTGAGCGTTACTTTGAAGAGCGGAAAGTGCACTATAACCGGGTCGGAAGTAATAGCGGGCAGTGTGCTTACCATGGATTCCGCATTCCGTAACTTCATTGAACAGGGCTATTCCATCGAACAGACTGTGAAGTTTCTATCGACAAATCCTGCAAGGATAATGGGATTGCCAGAAGAAGGCTCGATAGAACCGGGAAAGAGAGCTAACATAGCAATTATTGATAATATGAATAAGGTTGCCGGTGTAATAAAGAACGGAATCTTTTATGATTTCAGGAACTAGGTGTCAAATTTGACTACGGAAGAAAACAATCCAAGAACAAGAGGAATATCTGAAAAGGGAACGGAAGAAATTGTCAGGATAATAAATGAAGAGGACTTCCAGGCATTCGCAGCTGTAAAGGCATCTGTGAAGGAGATCGCTAAAGCAGCCGATATGTGTCTTTCGGGCATAAGGATGGGTGGTCGAGTCATATATGTTGGTGCTGGTACAAGCGGTCGAATAGCGGTTCAGGACATTGTAGAACTTGATCCAACTTATGGACTAGATAGTAAGACATTCACATACTTAATGGCAGGAGGAGTCGATGCACTTCTCAAGTCACAGGAAGGTTCGGAGGATGATACAAATGCTCCTATTGAAGCGCTGAAAAAAGCTGCCCTCAGCAATCGTGATGTTGTTGTTGGTATTTCAGCGTCTGGAAGGACGCCATTTGTTCTTTCTGCTTTGAAATTTGGCAACAGCATTGGCTCTGCGACCATCGGTATTGTCAACAATAAAGGAAGCATTATTGAGAAAGAGGCGAAACACTGTATTGTTCTGGACACTGGGCCGGAGGTTATACAGGGATCGACAAGAATGAAGGCTGGGACGGCTCAAAAGCTTACATTGAACGCGATGAGCACAACAATTGCAGTAAAGCTGGGCAGGGTCTACAATAACATGATGTCTTACATGGGAGTAACTTTCAACGCGAAACTTAAAGAGAGGGCAATATCCTTCCTCATGAATGAATTTTCTGTGGGACGGGAAGATGCAGTCATGGCGCTAGAAAAGTCGGATTACAAGTTGTGGGCAGCCATTGATTTTCTCAAGAAAGTGCACCGTGAACCCGGACAGTCTAGTTCAGAAGAGAACTGAATACCAGGTTGTGGAACGTTCTCCTGAATTTCAGTATCTTTACATTTTCTCTTGTAGGGTAGACCCGATTGCTCAATATTACAACTATTATCGAAGATTCAGGATCGATCATGATCGATGTTCCAGTGAACCCGGTGTGGCCAAATGCACCAAACGGAGATATGTCTCCTATGAATCTGGCATAATCAAAGGCAGGGCTCTGTTTTGCCGGTCTCGGTGTATTTATCATCCATCCATAACCGAAGGAGCCTCCAATATACTCGTTTGCAGGCCTTGTGGCCTTGAGGAAGCTTGACCGCGAAATAACCTTACCATTCAGGTACCGGTATGCAAAAGAATGAATATCGGATGCATCAGAGAATAGACCTGCATGTCCCGCAACTCCACCTGAGTAATATGAATTCTCATCATGTACTTCTCCCCATACCTGACCTCGCGGACCTACAGATTCTGTTGGTGCAATTTGTTCCTTTGGAAATTTTGGAAGGTATCTCATGTGCTTTAGCCCAAGTTCTTCGGCAACAATATTTTCCCATGCTTTGTCCAGAGTCTTGCCTGTCAATTCTTCAATTATATATCCAAGCAGAATATAATTCAGGTCACTGTAATTCTCTTCAACGTAAGGAGTTGCGGAGGCGGCAGCATCGTCAATTCCCTCGAGGTATGCCTGCCTCGTTTTTCCCCGATGATATAAGGGAAGGCTTGGAGTCAAACCGGATGAGTGCGATAAAAGAGATTTCACCGATAGTTTTCCAAGATTGTTCATTCCACTGAATATCCCAAGCGACGATGGTGTGTCCTCTATAGACAGTTTTCCTCTGTCAATGAGCTTGAAAGCCAGCGTTGATGTTGCAAGAGGTTTCGTTAGCGATGCCAGATCGTAAATTGTATCATTAGTATATGTAAAATTGAGGTTGTCAATCTTTCCGTATGATTCATAAAACAGTTTTTTTTCTCCTTTTGCAACCAGAACCGTCATTCCATGTGCAACATCCGGTATGCTGGATTTTATATGATCCCTGAGCTTTTTAGAAAAATCCTCCATCTCGCCTGTCATGAAGACCGTATTGATCATTTAGAATAAAATGTTCTGATCTCGGTGGCATCTTAGTTTATACACTGGAAGATATAACCACTGCCATGACCGACGAAATAGAAATCCTTTGGGATGTTAAAATTCCAGTCAGAGATCGGGTTGAGCTATCCTGTGACATATTTGGATCTTCAAAAAAACAGAGGAAGCCTGCTATACTGCTGCGTACGCCATATGGAAAGTCCACCGATGCAATAATATCAACAGGGAAGTTCTTTGCATCCAAGGGTTATGTTTTCATTTCATGCGATGTCAGAGGAAGGGGCGATTCCGACGGCGTTTTTGAACCATACCGGTTGGAGGGAAGGGATGGGTTTGATGCCATACAATGGATTTCCAAGCAGCCATGGTCGGATGGTTCCGTCGCAACATGGGGAGCCTCTTACTCCGGGAGGATTCAGTGGTATACAGCTGTTCTGCAGCCGCCAGCGCTTAGGGCAATGATTCCTGTTGTCCCGCCATCTGATCCGTTCGTCGAAGATCCCACGGGTGTACCATCTCCTCTCAATGTATCGTGGGAGTTCCTTGTTTCGGGGAGAGCCCTTCAGAATACCAAGCCAGTTGACTGGCAGAAAGTATACAGCCATCTGCCGATGAGTGAGCTTGATCTTTTGACGGGCAGGAAGATTGCACATTGGCATACGAGGCTTGAACATCAGACGATCGACAGATATACGAGAGAAATCTCGTATCAGGACAAGTTTGAGAAGGTCAGGGTTCCAGTTTTGCACATATCGGGCTGGTACGATGACGAGCAGATAGGAACTCCTCTTAACTTCTCTGCCATGTCCAGGCTGCCAGAAAGGGAAATAGCAGAAGCTCAGTTCATGATAATGGGTCCCTGGGGACATGCCGTAAATACGGCTAGAATAATAGGAGAATTTGATTTTGGACCCGAAGCGCTCATTGATCTACTTGGCATCGAGGCAAGATGGCTCGACAGATACATGAAGAGATCAACAAAGGACTTTCCGTTTAAAAAGAGGGCAAAGTTGTTTGTTATGGGGAGTAACGAATGGATCGAAGCAGACAAATGGCCGCCTGAAAATACCGTAAATAAAAAGTTTTATCTGACTTCGGATGGATCTGCGAACAGCAGATTTGGGGACGGTAGGCTTGAGCTAAATCAACCGTCGTATGATCAGAGAATGGATTCTTATTCATACGACCCAGAAAAGCCCGTACCATTCATCGCAGACCAGAATTATGCACAGATCGGGGGCCCAGATGACTATTCTTCAGTCGAACGCAGGGATGATATTCTTGTTTATACAACAGATCCTCTTGAGGAGGATCTGACTATCATCGGGTCCGTAAGATTGACCATCAATGTGGCAACTTCAGCCACGGATACGGATTTCACTGCAAAGTTACTGACTGTTCTACCAGATTTCAGGGCAATTAGGCTTTGCGACGGAATAGTGAGGATGCGGTATAGAGAAGGCATGAAGTCTGCTGTAAAGACAGTTCCAGGGAAAATTTATCCAGTCTCGATAGATATGTGGAATACCTCCTATAGATTCGCTAAGGGGGAGAGAGTCAGGCTCGAGATATCATCAAGTGCGTTCCCCAAATTTGCAAGAAACCTTAATTTCGAAGGGGATCAGACAAATAGCACTGCGATGCTTAAGGCCGATCAATCCATCTTTCATGGGAAGAAAAGGCAATCCTTCCTATCCCTCTATGAACTTAAAAAGAGGCGCTAGTAATATCGCTAACTTTAACTATTGCATGAGATGAGGTGCTATGCGACCCGGTTTTTTCATCCAGACTGGCTTGATTGGCCATGACAGGGAAGAGTCACTCAGGTTGGTTGGGAAGCTTTTACCCTCATCGATCGTACTGGTGCGCAAAGACTTCTCGGACAAGACCGATCTTTTGGAGCTTATACATAGCATTAAACGCCTGTACAAAGTAGAAAAGGATACTAAGTTCCCATACATAGCAGTGGATCAGGAGGGCGGTAATGTGGTCAGGCTTGCATTCCTGAACTACAACCCAAGCAATGCCTTCCTGGGGAACCTGAACAATATTGGCTTCACAGAATATGTAGGATCAAGAACTGGTTATGACCTGAATTCGCTTGGAATAGACTGGAATCTGGCTCCTGTTCTTGATTTATCGAGCCCTTATAACCAGGTGATTCTTGAACGGAGCTTTTCCTCTGATCCACTCACTGTTGCGGCGCATGGAAGCGCATTCATCAGGGGAATTCAAAGCTATGGGGTAGCTGCCACGGGAAAGCACTTCCCCGGTCACGGTGGCGTTCTTGGTGATTCACACCTTATGCTGCCAAAGGATGAAAGAGGAGTAGGAGCCCTAAAAAGCGACATGTTCCCTTTCCAGGAGGTGGTTAAGGAAGGTGTTTCGTCGATAATGCTTTCACATGTTTTATACACCGCGATAGATGACTCAAACCCTGCCACGCTTTCTCCCGCCATCTATGATATATTGCGTAAAGAACTCGAATTCAAAGGCCTTGCTATAACAGATTCACTTAACATGAAGGCAGTTTCAAAGGACTTCACCACCGAAGAGATGGGAAAAAGGGCATCCAGGGCAGGTGCCGACATTCTCGAATGCGTAGACATCGACCGGGCGATGGAGATGTCTCAATACCTGGATATGAAGGATGAACACGCAAGCGCTGAAAGAATAATTCATCTGCTACCTGAAAAGAAGGCTGTGATAGAGCCTCCAAGCGAAGTAATGAACGCTTTTGCACTCATTGGAAATTCTATCAGGAAGCCTTTCAGTCCTCTCGATCCAGAAGAAAGAACAGCCATTCTCTTTCTTGACGATACCAGGGAGAGCATCGTTGGTGATTCATTCACCAATTCACGGGGGATAATAAAGAGGCTCAAGGAGACCAGGCTTAGACTTGACAATTTTACATCAGAGGACCCTGAAACTTCATACAACGGCTATGAGCAACTGGTTGTGATAGGAAGAAATGAGCATCTGAAGGAAAGATATACAAAGATTATTGAGCTGATGAAGGGCAGAAAATCGATCTTCATCAGCACCGGTGTGCCAGTTGACCTGGGATTGTTCCCTTTGAATGCTGGATATATATCAACGTTCAGCACAAAGGTCGAATCGATAG
>JAKATM010000077.1 GCA_021818765.1 Thermoplasmata archaeon
AGAGACCTCCGCCGGAGACGTTTCTCCTGAAAGCGTAGTGTGCCGGCCTGTTACCATTCTTCAGGCCAGCTGATCTACTCTTGAACTCCCCGAAGTCGAAGAGTATCTCCTTCAATGCGTCACCTCCATCTTCTGGGGGTGCTCCTTAATTAAACTTCGAAGGAGATCGTTGAGGCATCTCAATCGCATCCTCTTCCCGCTCCGGTGATCCGCACCATTAAGTTCCGGCAGAACCTTTTTATGAATCCTGTCATTAAAATCATGAGAATAATGGTCAACTGGAAGAAGAAACGAAACAGGGACATGATACGGGGAGAAGTAAACGCCGGAGAGGCAATTTTGGATGTTACTGTAACCAAGAATGCCCCCGGTGCAGTAATTCATAGTGCGAAAGCCGGTAAGGACTTTTACGGGGCATTTGAAACTGTCAGATCTCATGATAAAAACATCGGGAGCAGAAAAATCCACATAAAATCCTACACCAGGAAAAGACCCAAGACCAATAAAAGGAAATAAAGGGACCGTGTCTTCTTCCAGTGCTTCTGACACGACAATCCTGTCCACCATTCGATGTATGTCGTTGTCCGAATAGAAACACTTCATCTGGAATAGCACTTCGTTGAAGATCCTGGAAATAGCGATTTCCCTCCTCTCCTTTAGAGCGATCTTGATTTCAAAGCCGCCATCGCTAACCCGGGATTCAACGGCATCCTTTGGGATTCCGTTGCGTTCCAGAAACGTCTCATGTTCGTTTTCGAAACGCCTTCTGTCTTCGATACCTTGGAAGGCGCCTCTCTCGGTATATTCAGTTAATGCGGCTTCACCCTTTCCGCTGAATGAAAAGCTGAACTCGTCCGGCACTATGTATGGTTCCAGTTTCGTGACTGCCGCCATCACTCTCATTGTTCCACTCTCCTGCACTCAACTTTCGGGTCCTTTGCGGCACTGACCGAATTTCCTCCTTGCCCGCTGGTTTCGCCTCGCAGCCGACCGAAACCCCACCATGCCATACCGGTCAAAGCCAGTATGGAAAAAGCTTCCGAAAAGACGGCGAAAATAAGTTGGATCATATAAAGATGCAGATGGATAAGGGAAGAATTGATTCCCGCCGCCAATATCAATGAGAGAGGGAATTGTATGAGCAGTATCTTCCAGAGGAGCCGCATTCACGCCTCGACCTCCTGCTTCTGGCGGTGCTCCTCCAAGAGACTTGCGATAACATCATCATACGAAACTTCCCTTTTCTGGGCTAACTGCTTCTTTACCTTGAGTTCCGTAAGTTTAGCCCAAGTCGGAACGCGCTTAATCCTCATTTGAACGGTATCGTAATCCACTGCCATGTCATTCACAAAAATAGGAACGACATAGGCGTATATAAGTATTCGCTTATCCTATTATAACGAAGATAATTACTTTTATTATCGATTCGCAATTATAAGTATTGCTTTGATTCCTTCTCTTTCTGAAAAGTACGCCATTGATGCTTTGAAGTATATTTTAGAAAAAGGGAGGATTAAAAAGACAGATCTCTTGGAGATAATAACGTCTTCTTGGACCCTTGATAAACTGATACCTAAACTCGAAAGGGATGGCTTACTGGAGGTTAAGGAATCGACTATGGGTCGTCGTACGTACGAAATCTCCCTTACCCCCAAGGGCCGCTCCGTCGCCGAGCAGCTGAAGAGGGCGGAGGAAGCAGCCAAGGGGGAATCTGTTGAAATATCAGATCAGGAAGCCCGCGACTGGGCTGCAAGGTTCAGGGAAGCTACGAAGGGAATGTCACTGCTATATCACGTCAATGTCTACCAGGATCATGTCTCGATTGGCTACGACATTGCCGGGAAAAACCGCATCACCAACGTCTACGTGAGGGTGAACGGGAAGGGAATAATGCGGCTGTGGTGTGAGGAAGACGAGAGCTTTGAGTGCATCCACGTGCAGTACGCTTGGACGTTGCCAAAGGTGCAGGAGATGTATGCCAACAATGTGAGGAACGGGAAGGTGAGAGAGTGAATTTGCAGGAAATTAAAGACCAACTGATAGGCTGGATAAATCTAAAAAAAGGAAATGAGCCTGTTTTTCAGGAGGGGGTCGCACCTCATGGAGGTAAAACAAGAGCGTTTGCACTCACAAGTTGCCCCTTAGTCAATTTGAAGTTTGACGACCACAAGTTCAATCCCAGAACGCCCAATCAAGGCAAGGTCCATGAGCTTATGGCTTCAATCTCGGTGTTGACTCTTTTGACTCCTCTCACTTGTGTTTTCATCCCATCAGATAAAACCACGAACAAAGAAGGGACTGATGAAACAGTTTTTCTATTGGATGGACGGCATCGGTTCGAAGCTCTCTTGGAACTTGCAAAGACTGATTCAGACTGGGAGCAGAAAGCTAAAGTTGACCTTAAAATCTATTATGGCCTGCAAGCGAGCGACGTGTATATGTTGGCCACGTATCTGAATAAAACTAGGAAATCTCTCGCAAAGGGAGAATATTACAAATTCATAGCAAAGATATATGATTCCAAGTATGATGAGATAGTACGTAGCGAGGCCGTAGAACCGGATGAAATTAGAGTTTTTAAAGATATAAGTTCTCGGGAGCTGACAAGCAAGAACTTTGACCTATCAATCGGGAGGATCGTAGGGTATACGGCGTTTGATCCAGAGCAAGATGGGTCCTGGTATCCAATGGTAGGACTCAAACAACAAGATAAGATTGATGATCCAAAGGCTAAGGGCAAGTTCTGCCCCATCACGGCTGGAAACATGGCAACTTTTCTTAGGCACCTTTGTTCAGAACAACCCTATGGTAAGAAGGATATGGAACGTAGGTCTGTGGAGATTGGGAACGTTCTCACATTGGGTGAATATTTTAGGAAAATTATATTGCATCCAGTAGACAGTTATGAGGAAGCAACCGGCACTACGGTGTCTTGCAAACACTGGCCACTTGACGCCTTAGGTTCTTTGATCGAATCAGATTGGAGTTCTGAATTGTTGAATGAGGGAGGTAGTGGGTACAAACTGTTGGCCCACGACGATATTAAGTGGGAGAGGTTCTCAGAGATTCTACACGCATATTAGCATATAATGTCAGATCAAGCAATTATGATCAACAATTACCGCTCCAGTGAAAACATTAGTGAACTCAGGGAAGCTTGGAGCTACCAGACACAGACTCTTGAGATAATTAGAAACCTAAAGCCATTGATGAAAAATAAACTCAATTGGCTGAAGGGGTGATTCTTCTGGGAGACATGGCGGTTTCGGATAGGAATTTCATTAAGTACACTTCGGGGATAGACCAACAGCAGGTAGATAGTGCCTTCAAGAGTATAAATCCAAAACGAAATCCAGAGAGTACAGCTTTCATTCTTGCTAAGAAAATCATAAATGGGTATGCCGAAGACTGGTGGGAATACTCTATGCCGGAGAAAATGTACGAGATGGGGATATATTCCCCACTGCAGTTGCTCATTCACTTCTGTTCAAGCATTGCAGATATCAATCCTGATCATGATTACCCATTCCTATTTGGAACGATCGGAGCACTGATCTCCCTTCTCACAGCAAAGATCGACGATCCTGAAGATGCGGATAAACTTGACAGGGGCCGTGAGAATTTTAAGGCAAGGGCTGAGGATTATAGGAAGATACTTCAAACCATTTTTCAAATGCGTGAGATTAGAGAAGAAGGTGAAAACCTCTCGATTGAGACACACATCCCCTCGAGCATTGACGACACATTGAAATACACGCCTACCTCCCTAAAAGTAAAGAAGCTTGGACAGATTTTCGGGCGCGGAGTTGGCACGGTGTCAGCGCATAGATTTGCAGAGAGGGTTGATGTGGAAGGCGGGGTTTATAATATATTTCAGGATCATCAGAAAGCGCCAAGCACTTTGCTTTACACGTTAGGAAAATCGTACTCTCACATCCCAAGCGATAATATCTCTGTAGCTCTCCATAGAGATAGGAGTGTTATTGTCTCAGCTAAGTATAACCCACTGCTAGAATTCTATGATGGTGGATGGCATATTTCTGACATATCTTCAGCCAAGGATCTCGTGAATCATTGTTTGAAAACACACACTAAGTTAAGACTCCTGGATGGTAACCCAAACGTTTCAGAAAAAGTTCTATCTTTAGCATATTACATGGCCAGCCATTGGCACAGCGGCATCTTGGCGATCATAAACTGTGATTGTGCCGAAAGTGATGGAATCTTGGAGAGACAGAAGAAATGGTCCGAGAATTCCACTGCAATTATGAAAGAGATTTTAGGCGCGGGAACCCAAACGGACCTCTACATCACTAACATTAGACCAAAAGAGGAAGAAGATGATAAAGATGCGAACGGTTTTGGAAGGGTACTTCTTACCAACGCTATTCAGGACGGGGCTACTCTGTTTTATCCAGACGGAAAATTCCATTCTGCGGGAAGAGTCGTTACGAAGTTTAAGGATCTAGCACTTGCCGATCCAAACCTTGGTACGGGTAACCGGGCTGCAATGAAGTTGTCTGAATACGGCGTAGTATTGAAGGTTAGCGAAGACGGGGCAATTAGATTATATTCTGGCGATTCCAACGGCAACAAACTACTAACGGAAGGCTTTAGAATCCGATGAAATTCTATCTGCCAATTTGCGATGGTATTTCTGTGAGATCGCTCACCAATATTCCACGAAAATCTTGTATAACCGGTCCAAAGGTCTTGAGGTAAATTTTCGGATTTAAGTATCCAATCACAGAATCATACTTTTTCCTGATTACATTGAGTGTTGTGCCCAGTGCAAATCGTAAATTATTAATGTGATGCTGAGTCGCTGTGGATCGTAATTCGTAATCGTAACCAAGTATAGCAGGAAGAGTCTCATCTTTCCAATGAACCGGACCAAATAAGCCGCTTACTGTGATCCGATCATAGTCTATGTTCTCCCTGAGACCGATATCAGCAAGATACCGTATTACCCTTTTCTGCTTCGGGCTCTTGGAATAAGGACGGCCATGTGTGCAAGGGAGGATCAAGAGATTCCTTGACTCCGGTTTGAATTGTCTAAGTGGAAAAGAATAGCTCGCGGGGGTGAGCCTTGATTCGTTTGGTAAAGCGATTGTTTTAGGGATTGTAGAAAAGTTTCTGTCTACATGCTTAATGCGCTGCTTCCACCATACCATATTGTGCAGGGCGATGTATGCAAACACTTCTGATCGGCTGACCTTCAAACCATTTATCGCGTGACTTTGGTAGGCGGGAAAATTCATAATTTCCATGAGGCTTTTTTCTCCAAGATACCTGAGTTTCTCGCATGCCCAGCAGGTACATTCAGGTAGGCTCTGTGGTGTCCATTGCCGATATGCAAGAGCATCTGGATCGTATACCTTAAGTCGAAACGCTGACTGCGCATAGGTTGAATTATCAAAACTGATTTCACGACCCAAGGTTTGTCTATGAACGATCGAACCAATCAGGGAATCCCCTGCACCGAATACATGCAGAGGAACCTCGGGCCGGCATTTTCTGTTCATCCACTTCAGCACAGTAGATATGTTCGCAGAGATTAATCCCCGGTTTCTCGATAATGGGACCTGACTGCCCAAAGCCAATCCGAAGTCAACATCTCTGAACATCCTGTCAGGTATAGATTTCCACAGTTTCGTGAGATATGCAGACACCTCTCTAGGAGTTCTCCCATGAACTGCTAGGTAAACACGGGGTTTAGACTCCTCTTCTTCAATTCTCCCAACTAGCCACGCAGCATTATCTATACTGATTCGCTGCAATTTCCTTGCGATGTCATGAGGAGTACCCGGAGAGATTGGAGAATCCAGGCTTGCGATCCTGTTGGGCTTGTATTTTAACTGTAACTCGAGTATATTCTCACGGTTCATTTCCAGATTCCATTTACTGAGATCTACTTTATCAGAATGAAGGAGCTGAAAGCCGCCAGAATCAAGGAACACATCTCGGCCATCTCCAAATGTCCGTTCTAGTTCCTTGATCAACCTGTTCGCTATCGGATGTTCAAATCCCCACTCCTCCCACGCCGCCTGACTCAATGTATAAGTTGTAAAATGCATGGCCTGAACCATAAATGATGGGTTCTGATCAACCATCTTCATGGATGCCTTGATCGTCCTCCAGATCCCGCCATTGCGGGTCAAGCCAGGAGGGCCGGTAAGCAGGTGGACAACAGGAAAGAACTTGACTTCATCAAGTGAACCCAACTCCAACACTTACTCTACCCTATTTAATAGTATATGGATTACGCGTATAAAGATCTACTCACCCTATCTACCATGGCGTCTATCTTCCTCCGGACCCTGTTCAGAAGATCGCTCATCGTCTCATTTGCATCCTTCAGATCCTGCGATTTTTTCACGATTCCAGTGCACTTCACTATGCCTTTGACCAGACCGTTGTTGAATTCAATCTCGAATTTGTTCATCGATTTTTCCTGGATAACTGGCTTTCCATAAGGGTTGTTCCACTTGTGTAAAATGAGCAGGTGGTTCTGCTTGCGTGCTTCCTGGCAGGTTATATTAGGCGATATCGGAGAAATAATTCTAGAAACGGAAAATGCCAATAAAGTGTAGCTGATATATACAAGACAAGACAAATATTCCTCGAAATGTTTATCTATGGTCAACCCGTAAATGCTGTGTGGTGGGCTTCCGGGCTGGCGGGTATTTTCATGATCAGTATCCTGATGTCATTGGGAAAATTTCAGCAGATGCACCTCACCTTAGTGAGAAGGCGGGTGTAAGGTGATGACCGATGAAAATAAGTGAAGTACATGCAAAACTGGACAGAAGATGCGTAATTGCAATAAGGCAGCACAGCGGGATATTCGAACTGCTTGCACGGATGGATCAGAGAATACCGGCATACACCTTCGTGGAGGACGAAAAGACATACATCCAGCTGTTCTTCCCGAAATCAGGCAAGCCGAACCAGATCCTGGCGCCCATTCTCTCGAGGAAAGACCTGGTGGAGAAGAGATCATATTATTCCATAACCGAACGGATAAACAACATTCAGGGGATGAAGGTCATCGGAGATCTCCTGGAAGCACCTTCTGTGGCACTGAACGATGCCTACCTGCTTAAGGACGAACTGTACATGGATTTCAGGTTCCATGGCAGCAGGCTGCACGAGATCAATG
>JAKATM010000078.1 GCA_021818765.1 Thermoplasmata archaeon
GATCTTTAGCTGATGATCAGGTATTAGCACAAAATTAGTAATAGAAAGTATTTATTGGCAATGGAGGATCAGCAGGATACCGACAAATGGTGAGAAAGATGCAGGATTATATAGTTAAGAGGAACAAAAACCAGGTCCCTTTCAATAAGGAAAAAATTACAATGGCGGTTTACAAAGCAATGCTTTCAGTAAAGAAGGGCACTATGGTCGATGCCGAGCGCGTTACTGATCTTGTGGTGACCAGACTAAACGCTCTGGAACACATCCCATCCGTGGAAGAAGTACAGGATACAGTTGAAAGCGAATTGATGTCTTACTCAAGAGATGGCATCAGTTTCGCTGATGTTGCTAAATCCTACATTCTCTACAGGGAACGCCGCAGGATTGTCAGGGAAGAGAAGATGAGGATAGGTGTCACTGATGATCTGAAACTGTCGCTTAATGCAATAAAAGTACTCGAGTCCCGGTATCTCCTAAAGGACGAAGCTGGAAATGTCACCGAAACCCCCAGGGAACTCTTCCATCGTGTTGCTTACAACGTTGGTATAATAGAGTACATATACGAAAATCTCAAAAACAACTCACAGAACGGAGGGAAACTTGCACTTGGGGAATTGCAAGCCAGCACTCTAAAGAGAGCATTTGAAAACCTCAAGAAAGAGGGTTTTGTCAGCGGTACATTTGAATCCTTTATAGAAAATGCTGCTGCATATACTGGTGAAGTGAACAATCTTATTGAAAAATTTGAGAAAATAATGACAGATCTCGATTTTGTTCCAAATTCTCCAACATTAATGAATGCTGGAACTCGCCTGGGTCAACTCTCTGCATGCTTTGTCCTTCCTGTTGAGGATTCAATAGACGGTATTTTCCGTACCCTTGCTGACACTGCTAAGATTCACAAGTCTGGCGGCGGAACTGGTTTTTCATTCAGTAAGCTCAGGCCACGGGATGACCTTGTGGGCTCAACTAAGGGTGTAGCATCCGGGGCACTTTCCTTCATGTCAATTTTTGACACAACCACCAATGTAATAAAGCAAGGGGGAAAACGTCGTGGCGCCAACATGGGCATCCTCAGATATGATCATCCCGAGATTGTTGATTTCATATCCTCAAAGGATTCCGCTAATACTATACTCAGCAACTTCAACATATCAGTGGGAATTGATAGCGACTTCTTCGAGCGACTTGATCGAGACGATTATGTCGAACTCAAAAATCCAAGAACCCATGCAGTTGAGAAAAAGATGAAGGCGGCAGATCTCTGGAACATGATTATTGACCACGCATGGACAACAGGTGACCCAGGATTGATCTTCCTAGATGAAATCAATGCTCATAACACGGTTAAGAATCTCGGAGATATAGAGTCGACAAACCCATGCGGTGAACAGCCTCTCCTTCCTTACGAGTCATGCAACCTGGGATCGATCAACCTTGCAAGGTTCGTTAAGGACGGAAAGATCGATCACGAGCGCCTAAGGGAAGTTATCTGGTTATCTGTTAGGTTCCTCGATGATGTCATAGACGCGAATCTTTTCCCCGTTGAGGAAATAGAGCGTGTGTCCAGAACTACGAGAAAGATCGGACTTGGTGTGATGGGATTTGCCGACGCGCTTGTACAAATGGGTATACCATACGCAAGCACGCAGGCTCTCAAGACTGCAGAAGATATAATGTCATTCCTTCAGGATGAGTCACATGCGGCATCTGAAGCGCTTGCCAATGAACGTGGCGTATTCCCTGGATGGAAAGGATCTTACTGGGAGTCGATAAGACAGAAGATGCGTAATTCAACCACGACCACAATAGCCCCAACGGGAACTATCTCAATAATCGCTGGATGTTCATCATCTATTGAGCCGCTCTTTGCTCTCGCATTTGTAAGGCATGTCCTCGATGGTCAGGAGCTACTGGAGGTCAACCCTTACCTGGAAAAGAGCCTAAAGGAGCTTGGATTGTACTCTGAGACGCTGATGCTTAAAATCGCACAGACAGGCAATCTTTCAGACACCGCACTCCCAGATGATTTAAAGAAACTCTATCTTACTGCCCAGGAGATAGATTACAAATGGCATGTTCTCATGCAAGCGGCATTCCAGAATTATTGTGATTCCGGTGTTTCAAAGACAATTAATCTTCCAAACTCGGCTACCAGGGATGACATCGCTATGGCGTACAGGCTTGCCAGAGATCTTCACTGCAAGGGCATAACCGTGTACAGGGATGGGTCTAAGTCACAACAGGTTCTATACATGGGTACTAAGGAAAAGAAGCATGAAGACGCAAAACAGGTGAACCAGGAACTCATCATGTCTGCCCCAGAAAATCTGCTTAAGGTAGATTCAACATACGACCCTGCGTGCACCTCAGGATCATGTACATTATAATTCTCTAAAACCCATTTTTCAAAACATTGATTTTACATGTCATACTTTTCATTTCTTCATGTATTTGATCTACGTACGCAAATAGTAATTAATCTTTCAGGCAACGGTCTACATTTATGGCAGATAAACAACTTATGTTGAAACTCCTTTAGAAACTCATGTAATTATAAAAATCTATGTCAAAGATCTTAAGTTTTTCATCGAACCTCATCAGACATTGCTGTTAAAAAATAATGGGCATTTAGGCTTTATTTACTTTCCCTGCATTATCCAGAATAATTGCCAGATGCACGCTGTTATCTCGATGAGAAATATGTCTATTATATTGGCAAATCAAGCGCCCAAAAAACCTCCGACCATTTTGTGTGAATTCTGAAGAGCCAGGAAAAATCGTGATCATTTGTGTCTCTCATGGTACCCTGAATTGTATAGAAAAAAATTTGGTAAAAAATTTGGTAAAAATTAAATGGATTCAAAAAGGGTGGGTTATAAAATAGCCCTTATTAATTGCTGGGTGGCGTATGACTCGCAGCTTGTAGATGCTGTTTTACCTTCGGCACAACAATAGAGAACCCGATAAGAGCTGCTATAATCATCATTGCACCAGTGAGTAGCAGAGAATTGTGGACGCCGTAAGCTGTGTAATATACTGCAAATCCATACCCTGCAAACAATCCCGCCACGGCTTTTGCAGTATAAACCAGACCATAGTTCGCACCTGACTTCTTCTCCCCGAAGTAGTCTCCCACCATTGAAGGCCACAGTGTAAATAGTGGTCCAGAACAGAATGCAATTATTATGATTACCAGGACAAAGGTCGCGGAAGACTTCATTGAAAACAACGCAAGTAGACCAATCCCTGCGATACCAAAGAACACCAGCATCGATTCCCTTCTTCCGAGGAAGTCAGAAACTATGCCTGAAACAAGTCTGCCAAGACCATTTGAAAGTGGGAATACGTATACTGCTATATACCCGGCAACTGCAACTCCTGTCTCTGTTAAGCCGATTGAAGGCAGCTTCCCAACTATTCCAAGATAAGCTCCCGCAACAAAGAAGAATCCAATATAAATGGCCCAGAATTGCCATCTTGATACCATCTGTCTTGGATTGTCTTCAAGCCCGCTCTTCTTCACTCTCTTCCTGACGACTTCAGCCTCTGCCTCTGTCTTGCCTGCAGGAACGTAACCGTCTGGTGGGTACCTTACCAACATACCGAACGGTACAATTACTAGCATCAAAAGCCCCACATACAAGAATGCAGCATGGAAATTGTAATTCTTGATTATGTACATTACAAGAGGAGAGACTCCAAATGCTCCTGCGCCAAACCCTAGATCAATCAAGCCTACTGCAAGCCCTCTCGTCTTTCCATGAAACCACTTCAATGCTGTCGATATTCCCACGCCGTACACAATTCCTGGCCCAAGGCTTCCAATACCGTAAACAACATACAAATAGTACAACCCGGTGGACTTCGATGTAAATGAACTCAGGATCCAACCTAAACTGGTAAGCACACCCGCAATCACCACAAAGTAAGGTGTAAGGTGTCTTCTCCTGTCAAGATAACGTCCTGAGAAAAACATTGTCAGCGACTGCACTATAATGTATACTGAGAACGTTGTGGAAATCATGTATCCAGTGGCGCTAATGCCAAACTATTTCCCAAGAGGTGCAGTAAACAACGACCATGAATACTCATACGGGCTGACGAAGACCATCGCAATGATCATGCTAAACACAATCAACCATAAGGGAACCTTAGTTCCCATCCGTTTTTGATTTTCAGTTTCTGTCATATTCAATTACCTCCAAAATTAAATCAAACAACCAGGACCAAATAATAAAAAGGCCCACCATGAAGTTAAAGCGAAATTGCGGAACCAAAACAGAGTTAAGGAGGGCCGCACTTCAACGAACAGATATTCTTTCTGCAGACCATAAATTATATTCCTTTACAGTATATAGTCTTATATTGATACCATTCTGCCCATAATGTTATAAGAACCCAAATTAATTTTTCATAGCTTCATTGCAACGTTTTCAAAATTTATGTGCTCTGCCAAATTTTATGGAAGTTAACGGATCGTGCATATGCTTTAGAATATCATCTCTACGGTTTTGTCTAATTCAGTTATTATCCGGAACGCATAATCTCAAGAAGATGGAGATATAGTTGGAATAACTATAAAAGAAAACTAGATCGCTTTAACAAGGCTTGGTAATTTCTGATAGCTGAACTCTTCTCCAAGATATGAGAAAAAATCTCCAACCTGAAATAATGATAGAAACAAGTCAACCTTAGGACTCAAGAGATAGGTTTAATACATCAATAGAAATCAGAAAAGACGATAATTTCAGAGATTACTGTAAAGCAGAACGATTGTCCTCATATTGAAACCAGCGACAAATTTAAGGATCTTTACATCCTTATAATGCACACCTCGTACGATGGTTCCCGGCAAACTATGTTTTCCTTTTTTTATTCACCAAGCGAGGAAAAACTGGACGAGGCTCTGAGATACTTCTCCAGCAGACCACAGATTAAGAACCTTTCTCTGATTTCCAAGCAAGGGGCCATGGCAAATCTATTCTACACATCCACAGCAACCTCAATGTACAATAAGCTAGGAAATGCCGGCTTCAGGATTCATCCTGTTGTAATCCATAACGGTGTGGAGAAATGGTTTTACATAAGCAATGGATCTCCAGTGAAACCTGAAGCAATCAATGACGAGAATACAACTGTATTATCCATGCAGAGCATATCGCAAAAGAGATTCATTTCTGACTATCCTTCTATATTCTATCAGTTAAATCTAATGAACATTATTAACAGGCTGAGTGAAACCGAAAGCACGATTCTCCTGAATGCTATGGGTCATGGTTATTTTGAGTGGCCAAGAAAAATAAGTATGTCTGAACTCAGCAAGAAACTGCAGATCCCGAAAAGCACTTTAAGCTATCATTTCAGATCAATTGAGAGAAAAACATTCAACGTGCTTTTATCGAGCGATTATTCTTTCATGAAGACTGAAAAAATATAGGCGCCAGGGCTCAAGAGCCCGGCATAAAATGAAATGAAAAATTACTTTTTAACTTTCAGGCCAGCCTTTATTGGCAGAATGCCGGGCAGTTCCCACTCATCCCACATTTCGTCGACTTTGCTCTGGACGTAGTCATAGTCTTCGTCAAGGAAGTGGCTGAACCTGCCCTGCTTCTCCAGATATTCCCTGACAGGTGTTCTCTTCTTATTCCTGAGATCGTAGGTGTACCTGACCTCGCCATTAACTATTTCGTAGTCAGCGAATATGCCTGTTTTTATTGCAAGTTCCCCCAATACATGGGAATACCTTGGATGGTAGTCCCAGCCTTTGGGGCAAGGGTCTATTGTGTGAATAAGCGTCGGCCCACCAATGCTTAGCGCCTTCTTGACCTTGTTCATATAGTCCGTTGGAGGGAATGTAGCACAGGATGTTGCTACGTATTTGACATTCGGGTGGCCAATAGCCATCATGGCGGCCAGGTTCTTCTTCCACCTTTCATGCATTATCCTCTTGACTGGACCGGTCGGACTGAAAGTTGTCTGTGCTCCCCAGGTAGTCAGGCCAGATGCCTGAATATCGGTGTTTGCTGCGGACTCGTTATCATAGACGATCACGAGAAGATCGTAAGGGCTCTGCATTGCTCCGGAAAGACCTCCGAGACCCTCATCGCCAGCTCCAAGATCACCAGAAAAGTTGATCACATTGATCTTCTCATTAGGTATCTTTCCTTTTCGCATCAGCGCTTTCAGGCCGGCAGCCATACCAACTGCCGAAGCTCCACCAGCTGCCAGCTGTGTGTGCATCCATGGCACGATCCAGGGAGTCGTCATATACGCAGTATTTGCTACGTACATGCATCCCGTGGCTCCAGTGACAACGGTCCTGGGGCCAGATGCCTTGACAAAGTCTCTCATAACCAGAGCGCTTTCGCATCCCTGGCATGTCCTGTGTCCAGACGTGTAAAGCTCTTCCAAATCGACTGCGTGTACGCCTTTGTACAGATTTGCGTTCTTAAATTCTTCAACTTCTTCAACCATTTTTTTCTACCTCCTTTACTCCCTCAAGCCGATCCATGAAACCTTTGGAGATTTCTTGTCGGCAGTCATTTCGTACATCTTTCTTACTTCTTTCTTTGAAATTTCCCTTCCCCCGAGACCAGCGATAAAATCAACTACCCTTGGGTGATTCTTGCTATCATAAAGTGCAGACTGCAGATCATGCATGGTTATGGCACCCTCATCAGGTGCGCCCATCGCAAAGTTCCTTTCAATTATGCCAACATTTGAAACATTGCTAAGAGCTTTCCTGATCTCTTCTGTTGGGTATGGACGATACCATCTTAATTTCAGGAAACCAACTTTTTTACCTTCTTTTCTCATTTCACGAGCAACTGATCTAGCTACTACTGAGGCACTCCCCATTCCAACCAGCACCGTGTCTGCATCCTCGACATTTGTCTCTTCTATGAAAGGGTTCTCATAATCCGAATGGAATATATTGTTATATTCCTCATATGCTGCATATATTACCTTTCTGGATCTCTTTGCCGCCTCGTAGTTCTGTCTCCTCAACTCCATTACCCAATCTTCATTTGCCGGGGGCGCAATAAGATC
>JAKATM010000079.1 GCA_021818765.1 Thermoplasmata archaeon
TCAATCGGGCCAGGTTTGTCAGTCCGAGTGTTCCGGATATGAGTTCCCGCATAGAAAAATGGTCAGCTTTAGATGCCAGTGCTTCCGTGAAGGGATCAGATTCGCCAACTTTGGTAGAAGCAACAGAAAGGGTTGAAAGTTTCAGAACTGTGAAAATGCTTTCTGACATTCAGGATGTCGCGGATCTCGTAAGGAAGAAGGTTGCGGATGAACCTGCACATCCAGGGAACTCTAAAGGAGGCGTTCCTGCACCGGATTTATCAAAACATGCGGTTGTAGTTTCTTACAATGATGCAAGAAGCGCTTTCGAGATTGCAGGGAAACTTTCAGATCTTGGGCTGAAGCACTCTTTTTCTGTTGTGGTCCTGGGCAACGCCGAAAAAGCCAAGATCCAAGGCATGAGGTGTAACAGGTACATTAAATTAAACAATGCCTCGATAAAGGGTTTCAGTGAGTATCTTGTCAGCTACATAAGGGAGAGGAAACCAGTTTACGTGGTATTTTCCTCAACCGTGGAGGGGAGAGAGATTTCATCCTATGTCGCAGCATCTCTTTCGCTTGGCCTGACCGCAGATTGCATCAACCTCAACGTTCAGGATGGGAAGCTTATTCAGTTCAAGCCTGCGTTTGGAGGGGGCATGGTTGCCAGAATCACTTCAAAATCAAGTCCCGCCATGGCATCTGTGCGTCAGGGAATATTCCAAGTATCCAGCGGACAACATGACATGCCATACGAGGAAGTCGATCTATCATCATCTTTCCCGGAAGCTCCCCTGTCAAGAGAAGAGCTATCATCGGAATTTCGGCCTCTAAGAGATGCGAAAACTGTCATAGGAATAGGCAAAGGCCTGGTTAAGAAGGAGAATGTTGCGCAGGTGAGAGAGCTTGCCGATGTCCTGAATGCATCGGTCGGCGGTTCAAGGCCGATAGTTGATCTCAACTGGATTCCTCGACAGCAGCAGATTGGTCTCACGGGATACTCAATATCTCCCTCGCTTTACATTGCGGTTGGTGTATCCGGCCACGACAATCATGTTGTAGGAATAAGATATGCTAGAACCGTGATTGCAGTGAATAAGGACCCTGCAGCTCAAATTTTCAAGTACGCGGATTATGGATATATAGGAGATGCTCTGCAGTTTGTGGAGGATTTAACCAGATTGCTTAAGGGATCTTAATGTCGATCTAGTACCGGTACCTGTATTCCTGGTAATATTGAGGAATTCTGCGAGTTCTCCTGTATGCCTCCTTCTTTCTGGATTTCTCGACAAGCTGGAGATACAGTCCGAGCGTGTAAAGCACGCCCGCCACAATCTGGGCCTCTAGTGAGGTCAAACCAAGTATGATTAGAACGAACCAGAGCAGAAAAGCGCCCATTATGCCCGCGACAACCATAGTAACGCGTTTGTACAGGAAGTATATGATTGCGAATATCATCACGCTGACAACAAGGACTTCTGGAAGATACGCCGGATATATACCTATAAGTATGATGAAAGAGAGGATACCAGAGCCGGCTGAGAGAGCTATCTTGATAAACACAGACATCAGGACTGCACCGATAAGAATGCCTATGAGGAGTACAAGGTAAGTTGGTGTGTTAGCAAGGGGAATGTAATGGAGAATGAAGGATGCAAAGATGTACCCGTAATAGGCACCCAAAACAGCGAATAAAACTGCCCAAGTCTTGCTGCCCTTAAAAATCAGAGCAACAGAAAGCAGCATGAGACCAATCATCATCACATATGACAGGCTGGAAGGAACGTAAAGATTGTTGAGTAACAGGTTCCTGAAATAGTTCTCGATCGTCGTCGATAAAGATCCGCCCATTGTCAGACATTGTATGACAACTATTAATACTTTTGGACATGTATGACATTATTATACATATTTTCAGATAAATAGTATTAGCCTGTGTATGAGCGTATGGTATGAAGATTAAGATAAATTCCTTTAATCTTGTGGGCAACGACTTGTATAGCCTGATTCGTCTGACAGGTGTTATCATCCACAATCTTGAAACATAAGTTTATGGAACCAGGCAATCGATAGCTGCAGTTTAAATTTCAAGTTTACCCATGTTGTATATCAATGTGCCAAAACCTATGAAAGCTAATGTAACAGAAAGCCAGCTCGCTATCTGATGTGGCCCAATTTCAGGTGATATAGTTGGAAATAGATTGTAGAAGATAAATACGGGGACCGATAGAATCAGGAGTATTAGAGAAAAGAAAATCTCTATAATTTCTATTCTTTTAGTACTGTAAAGTTCCCTGAGGTTCTTTATGATGCTCATGGGTAGCTCACCCCTATAAGAGCAAATGCAAAAATGTATAGGAGAACCGGGAGTAGAATAGTTCTTAGCCTCAATCCGTTCCTGGTTCCACTGCTTCCCTTGGTAAACAATGAAAGTAGGAAAAAGGCAATGGATGCCAGCATAAATACGAGCGAGACTACAAAAAGGGAGAGGAGAAAGTCATAATAATTTCCAAATACAGGCGAGACCATGGACGATATCGGCTCATTATAGAGTTTTACGATTGGGTATATTACAAGCGTGTATAGAACGAGTGGTATTGATCCTGCGATATAAATTATCATTGATGTGTAAAATAGAGCCAATCTTTTGTTAATTTTCATCTGTAAATGCCCTCCGCGATAAGCGATATCAGTACAACTAGTGAAGTAAGTATAAGGTCTACGAAAAGAAGTATTGCCCATACAGTCTGGTAATTTGAAAAGGCCACTGCTGATATGTACCATAGTAAAATTGCAATGATGAACTGTATTCCTATTATCATGTATGCAGTTTTTAGTTTATTCATTCTTTATCAAATCCTGCATGGCAAATCTCATCGCATAAACCGTAGCAAATGCAATTAAGGTGATACCCCACCACATATCCATAGTCAGCAGCCTTGTCTGCGTCAGCCCAGGTTGTGAGTAACCCCATAGGCCCATAATGAAAAGTGCTATCAGGTAAAAAATCCCAAAGACAGTTATCATCGGCCTATCCAGGGCCTCGGTTCCTTTGTACTTATCAATAAAAGGTATGAAAAGAAGGGAGATAAGGAAAAACGTTACAAGAGGTACACCTCCGGTTGTCAATCCATATCCCGCTAGATCCATCAGCTTATAGACAGGCATAATGTACCAGTCTGGAAATGGTGTCAGTCCATACTGGAGAGAGCCGTATGCCAACTGTAGCTTCTGAGGAAACGCGGCCGCAAAAATAAGAACAATTGCTACAAAGATCAATGATGTGAATACTGTAAAAAGCAGGTTAACAGGAAACCATGGAAGATTTTCCTTTTTCTGTATCTCTTCAGGTTTTTCTTTTATTCCAAATGGACCAGACTTCTCAAACAGATAGAAGTGAAGTATTGTGACAAGAACTATCAATCCTCCAATGATAGCAACGTGAAGGGAGAGAAGATGGGCCATTGTTTGAGCCGTTGTTCCATTCCCAACGATAAATGCGACCAGAAAATTCGCTAATCCCGGCAGGAGGCGGCCTATGACGCTCTTCTCTACAAGTATCTCCATTACGTGCAACGCAGACAGGCTGATGTATGTCTGTGTCAGGAGATAACCTAGAATTGCCTCGATGTATACAAGAACAAAAAGGATTACACCCAGTATCCATTGCAGCCAACGCCATCTTCCCTTGTATGCACCAGTGAAGTAAGATCTAAACATGTGCACATATAGGAGTGCAACCATTGCGTATCCCATGTATAGATGAGACGTCAGCAGAATGTGCCCAAAATAAACGCCTGAGATGATTCCTGCCGTTGAATTGTAAGGGTTTCCCTGCTGATAATAATAAAATAGCAAGATACCGGAAAAACCAAGATAAAGAAGGGCTGCCAGTAGAAATGAACCGGTCCAGTAATCCAGGCGTAACTCCTTTCTTGTTATTGATCTAAGAGATATGCTATATGACCCTGGCGGACCCTTCTCTTCGGATATTATTTTGCTAATGTCATACTCATTTTTTTCAGTCATGTTTTCATTCTCAATAGTAATTGCCTGGCCATGGGCCGTTTGAACTGCTTACTACAATTGATTTGTAAATATTCTCACTCTTGCTGAATACAGGCAGTTCAGTTCCGCCAGTCATATTCTCTGATTCCACCTGGGAACCATATATTTCCCCGTCTGGCAGAAATTGATGGGTCCTGATGACGGGGCTCTCACTGTTCAAGCCGACAGCGTAAAGATAGTCCGTAACTGTGTCATGGTGAAGAATGACCTGAGGAAGCGAATGATTTGCCGGACTCGGTGCTGGGCCGTTATTATATAAATTATAAACGCCTTTTGTAGGATCATACTGGCTGCCGTGGCATTTGCAGTAAATCAGTCCATATTTCGGCCAGTTAGCCGAAGTATATCCTATTAACTGCGCCTCAAATGGAATGTGCTGCGCAGGATCATAGCTCAGTAATGGCGTAATACATGCAAGATGCTGGCAAATCCCGCTATATGCAACAATATTTGAATTGGGACCAACTCCGCCGGGTATTGACACTCCATTCAACGCCAGAAGAATGTTCGGCTCATCCTGAAGTGGATAATTGAATACCATAAGCGGATATTTAGTGGTTGACAAACCGGCAACAGGTACATCAGAAGCATGGATAGGATCACCACTTGAATCTGTAAGTATTGCCGTTGGGTATGAAGAAGCAACGGGAACGTCTCTCGATTTTGGAAGAAAATATCTCCATCCTGAGAGCCCTCCCACAAGAAGGGCAGCACCGGATATTCCAACTGCCTTTAGAAAAGTTCTTCTTTCGTTAAACGAGGGTTTTTTTTCGTTTTCCTTTTCGACCAAACAAAATCTTTTGTCTTAATGCAACATCTAATTTGAACCTTTTCCTTTCATATAAGGATAGGAAAATGGTTAGTTTTAATATGATTTTCAGTAAAGAATTGCCCGGCAAGGTCCCCCGTCTTCGGACATCTTCAACGGGAAGCAGACCAGGTTGTAGTTCCCTGGTTTTACCCCTTTCATGTTTATGCCTTCAACGATGACGGCTCCGGATTTCAAAATTTCCCAGTGAACTACCGGCTGTGGAGAGTTGAACTTTTCAATTGAGAGATAATCTATACCCACCAATTTCACTCCATGCGAAACGAGTTTCTTTGCCGCAGGCAGGGATACGTAAACGAAATCGGTGTGAAATGAATCGTACATTTCCGAATTCTTTGTCTTGAACAATACCATCTTCTCATGCATCTCAGGGATATCCGATTCTTTGACTTCTGTTCCGTTACATTCGATTACTGTCGCCCGCCCCATGAAGTTTTCAAGCGGTACATCGCTCAGCTTCTTTCCATCTTTCAACATGTGGAAGGGTGCATCTACGTGCGTGCCGGAATGCGTCTCCATCAAAACTCTTGTTATATGCACGTGATCTTTCTCATGTGTCTTGTATGCGTACTCCTCGTAATGTGCGTCCCCAGGGTATGTTATCATTCCGTTCTGAAGCGGCAGAGATATGTCAATCATGTTAATGCAAGTGCATTATGGCATAATTCCTTTTCCAACTCTATCTTTATGATCTTAAGTAACGTGAATTATCTCCTCATGCAATTGATGAGGGGTGTTTTTAACCGGTGCTAGAAGCCTTTTCGTCTTTCTCCTCGATCTTTCTTGTCTTTCTTGGATAATTTTTCAACGCATGACCGCATATCCTGCAACTACCAGTGTTTTCCTCATATATTCTGCCGCAACCTGTGCATCTGTATACCCATTCTATGACTTTTCCAATCTCCTTGATGGAAGCACTGTTTGCCTTTATGCCAAGTACGGTGGAAACATTCTGCATTGAATAATCGTCGGTTATTAGCGTTGCGCCAATCTGCAAGGCAAGTGCCACGGCCTCTATGTCGGTATGACTCAATCTGTTGATGTCGCCTGTTTTCTGTGCTGCCCTCTTAACCCTGGCAATCGAATCAGCGTCAGGATCGATAATATTCAACGATGATTCTGCCATCTCTAGATACCTGGAAATCTTTCCTTTTTCTACCTCTTTCAGTATCGAGTTTGTGACATAGAAGATCGAAGATGAAAGATCATACTTCCTTGAAAGTATCGCGCTTGTATCTAGTACAAACTTTCCGTCTATTGAATTGAATGGCATTAATCCCTCGTTTCATAACAAAAATTGTACAACCAGTTCATGGTTTCTGGTATCGTGTTAACCATGTCCATTATTCCAAACCAGTAGCTGTGCCTCAAAAATGCAGTTTCGCCGACCTTCTTGTTTATGAATGATCCGAGAGCGCCTGCATGCAGCTCGCCAATACCCTTGGCAAGCAGTGCTGCAACTATACCGGCGAGAAGATCACCTGTTCCTCCCATTGTCATCCTCGCATTCCCGCCCGGCGAGTAGATTATCCGTTTGCCATCTGTGATGATGTCAACCTTACCTTTCAGGAGAACAACATTTCCCGTTTTTCTTGCGTAAGAATATGCGTTGTCCTCTGAGGCTTCCATTCCAGTGAGTATTTCAAACTCCTTCCTGTGCGGGGTGACTACGATCGGTCTCTTTCTCGTGTACTTGCACCTGTTAAGAGTTTTAATGCCGTCTGCATCCAGCAGTGTTGGCTTGTCCAGGGAGAGGAGCTTAGACATTATCTCATCATTTTCTTCATTCAGGCCGTTTCCCGGCCCAATTAGGAGCGAATCGTTCTCCTCTGATCTGCTGAGATCGCCGTATGGAACTGTAATAAGGAAAGGGGAGTATCCTTGCACCAAGTCCCTAGAGGTTGGATTGGTGTAAATGTGTATTAAGTCAAGACCTATCTTTTCTGCGCCAAGTGATGCGACTATAGCAGCTCCGGGGTATCTTGCTCCAGCGAATATTCCGAGTTTTCCGTTCATCCCTTTGTGGGACGCAGCATCCGGAAGTGGATATGACAGGAAATAACCCGGTCCCGATGTGCTAACCAGATCTTCGGGTATCCCAATATCCTTTACCGCTATAGTACCGGAATTTTCTCTGGCCATCCCTTCCTTAGCTGAATGCATA
>JAKATM010000003.1 GCA_021818765.1 Thermoplasmata archaeon
GATGTAATCAGAAACCTTTACTGCTTTCTTGGTGATGCGATCATATCTCGAGGTGGAACGGTAGAGGTAATAATTCCCGTTGAGAAGTTTTGCCTCCAGGGGAACATTTCTCTTTCTTCTCTCATCCTCAACAATCTTACTTACCCAGTCTTCCACTAATCCCTATAGGGATTATAGACTAATAAACATTTGTGCCAAGCAATGATTAGAAATGTGGAAGAATTATGCAATCACAAAATTCTATTCCCTAAAATTTGCGATGTTAAGGTTTAAAAAGTGGAACTGATAAACAGGTAATGTACAATTAATTTTATTTCTCCTAGGACAAAAGTCAACAACGCTGCTTTAAAAAGTAATTTCTAGTAATCAATTCTATTTTTTAACGCTTGGGTTCATTAATGGGGCATTAGTTTGGTGCGATGTAGAAGTTGATTAGACAATAATTTAATAGAATGAACATCTGAAAATGGGAAAATTAAATGAGATTGGATTTTAAATGATATTTAAGCTAATTTTGCACATGAACAAAAAACTTTAAAATATAACTATCTGAATATATTTTTTTAACAGAACGTAAGGAGTGTGATTAATATAGTTGAAAATAGCGTAGGTAGTTCGGTTGGAAGCGTGAAATCGCCATATGGATCCTATCGTCTAATAAAGGATAAAAACGGTAGACAGTACAGGGTCGGAGAACGCCCAGAAGATATTACCAAGAAGGTTTTAGGGTACAAGATTAGTAGAAGAACAATGGTTATTGGGGCATGGATGTGTTTCTTCTTTGGTAGTGTTCTGGAATACGGCTGGGGGTCCGCTTCCACGCTTGTTATTTCTCACTATGGTTGGTCTACTGTTGAGGGGTTCTTCAATTATACTGTGTACGTATTGTTCGAAGCCACAGTAGCTGCGTACATATTTTCTCGTCTAAGGGAAAAAGGGCTCCTCTCTTTGAGGCGAATGCTCTGGCTAGGATCGGCACTGCTTATAATTTCTTATATATTCTTCGCCAACTCATTTTCCCCATGGATCTCTTACGTCGGTTATGCAATGTTAGGCGGCCTTGCCTCTGGTCTCGGATACGCGGCTGGCGGTGGAGTAATTTCAAAATGGTTTCCTGACAAGAGAGGGTGGAGGCTTGGTCTCGCGAATGGAGCATGGGCATACGGCTCCGTCCCATTCATTATAATCTACACTGACCCTAGCCTATTTTATCCCGGCGACTTCCAGTTTGTCCTTTATATGACAGGTGCGATCATAGCTGCTGGTCTTCTTGTTGCTTCATTCCTTGTTTGCGATGCTCCAAAGAACTGGTGGCCTGCAAGTGTTGACCCACTTGTAGTAGCAGCAGGCACTTCAAAGTCCAAGGAGCTTCAGGCAAACCCTCCTGCAGTTGCACAGTTTACAACTCAAGAATTTTTCGCAACCAGGCAGGGAAAGGCACAAATGGCTTCATTTACACTTGCTTTAGCGGCTTCACTTTTCAACGTCTCTTTATATGCACCTTTCGGTGCTGCAATGGGATTTGGGGGCGGTATAGCTTTTACAGTTGGTGCTGCTGGATTCGCCTTCACGGATGGTATAGGAAGACCAACACAGGGTTGGATATCGACATTTATAGGAAGAAGGAAAGCCGTTACTATTTTCTACTTACTTATGGGAATAGGAGGTCTCGGTGTCCTGGCCGCTGGATTGGCCCATCAGGCCATCTTATGGGCAATACTGGCGGTGCTTACCGGGGCCGTTTCCGGTTCATGCTTCGTATTTGACTGGCTCATTATTGCTGATTACTTTGGTGAAAATAATGTTGCAACAAACTGGTCGGTGCCTTATATGCTTAAAGTCTTTGGAGGCGCATTTGGTGGGATAGGCGCAACAACATTACTTGTTTTTGCAAGCGGCTATGGATGGGGAACGGTTCTTGGTACATACACAGGAATCGTGACTTTTACAGATTTATCTTGGATACTTGCATTCCTGATAGCCACTATATTCGCATTGGTTGCAGCTGCTTTAGTTTGGTTCTACGAGAAGAAACCAACTATCGAGGAATATTATAAAGTGCGTGAGAAGCTTGGTTTGCCAATACCTGCAAGAGGAGAGCGGCAACCTTCTCCTGAGTTGACAGAATCCAACGAAGCGGCGGGGGGTGCTAGATAATGGCAGAAAAACAATTAGAGGAAGGATCGACCATCCATAAGGGAAAAATAGATGTCTCAGACACTGTGATATATGTAATAGGCTTTATCATGGTAGGGATTGGTCTCCTGATCGGCGTATTAGCCATTACTAAGTCATCGCAACTTATCATGGCACTCGGACTTACTATTTTATGGATAGGAGTTCTGATTACATGGTTCAGCGGCATAATAGGAAACAAAGTCATTCCCGAAGGTTTTGGCCCTAAGAAGCAGTAGTATTTTCACGGGCACTATTTTTTTAAACAATTTTTTTTCCTCAATTTTAATTTTTCATAATTATGTGTTTATGCTGGTGATCGTTCTACCTATTCCAAAAGACCCAAATTTCTATGGTTAAAGCTTAAATAAAAAGCCAAGTTCCGGAAATGTGGAAACACAGTATGAGCAGATATATCGGAAACAGCATTACTCCCTTGTTGGGAAGCACTCAGCGGTAAAGGTCTGCCACTGGACTAAAAGCGAGCTCAGGGGCGGTGAAGGATGCTATAAAGGAACATTCTATGGAATAAAGTCACACCAGTGTGTTCAAATGACTCCTGCAGTTTCATCCTGTACGGAGAACTGCTCATTCTGCTGGCGTTTTCAGGGCTTTGATGGAATGCACATCTCTGATGAGGACGATCCAGAATTTATTCTGGAAGAGAGCATCAAGGCGCACAAGAAACTCCTGACAGGATTCAAGGGAAACCCGATGGTTTCAAAAGAGAAGTGGGAGGAATCACAGGATCCAAAACACATTGCAATATCGCTTACGGGCGAACCAACCCTATACAGTCGCCTTGGCGAATTCATTGCACTCGCCAGAAAAAGGGGAATTTCAACCTTCCTTGTGACAAATGGAACACTCCCTATGGTTCTTGAGAAACTGGATCCTCTCCCGACGCAACTTTACGTCACTGTTGCTGGGCCAACTAAAGCAATTTTTAACAGCGTTTTAAACCCGGCGCTTGGAAACGCATGGGAAAACTTCAACCGGACATTGGATCTCCTCCCCTCACTAAATACAAGGAAAGTGGTCAGGCATACCCTTGTCAAGGATGTCAACTTTCCTTATTTGGAGGAGTACACAGCAATGGACAAGCGGGCTGATCCCGACTTTATAGAGTCAAAAGGCTATGTACATGTAGGAGCGTCCATAGCAAACCTTAGCCAGGACAATATGCCTTCGCATGATTCCATAGTTGACTTCTCCAGAAAATTAGCTGCAAACCTTGGTTATGTTTACACAGCCGAGCGGAGGGAGAGCAGGGTATCACTTATAAGCAAGGATCCATCCAGAGCTAAGATCGATTTTTCCGCGATATAGATGGCGTTCAGATATTATAAAACCTAAGCATCATGATTTGAAGAAATATGCTGGACTATTCTTTTAGTGATGAGGAGGAGCTTCTCAGGCAAACCGCAAGGGAATTCTGCGAACGTGAAATTTCACCAAAAATAAAACAGATGATGCATGACAGAAAGATGCCTTCATCCATCTGGAAAGCAATGGCAAAAATGAACTTTCTCGGGATGAATGTGCCTGCTGAGTATGGAGGGATGGGAGCAGATCCTATCTCTACAGCAATAGTCGCTGAAGAGATATCCAGGGCTGATCCTACTGCCTCAATACCAGTTCTTTTCCTCGTCGATAATGCATGGTCGTACCTTATCTCGAGATACGGGACAACCGACCTGAAGGGAGAACTCCTGCCTAAGGTGGTTAAGGGAGAAAGGATAGTCGGGATAGCATCCACAGAGCCGAACTATGGATCCGATATAGGATCAATGAAATCTTATGCTACAGAGAAGAATGGGAGTTATATTGCGACAGGCGAGAAGTCATACATCAGTCTTGTCAGGGACATAGCGGAGACTGGTGGCGGTTTTGTCACTGTTCTGAAAACTGATGTAAGGAAGAAAACCGATGGCGTCTCTCTCTTCTACATGCCTTATGACAAATCATTTGATGTTACATATCTGGAGGAGATGGGACGCGAAGGTTCCTCATGGGCGGCTTTCAGGTTCAAGGACATAAGCATACCAAAAGAATACATGCTAGGTAAATTGAACGGTGGGTTCAAGATAATTCATGAAGGATTTGAATTCGCACGCGGCTTAATATCAGTTATATCAACGGGTGCAGCTATAAAGTCCCTTGAGAACGGTGTCGAGTACATGAAGCAGAGGGACGCTTTCGGTCAACCCATTGTAAAGTTCCAGGGGCTGCAGTTCCAGCTTGCAGAACATGTAGCTAGGATGGAGGCTGCAAGAAACATTGCTTACAAGGCCCTCTGGATGTATTCTGCTGAGCAAAAATCCGGTCGTTTCACGAGGTTCCAGGTAAGCAAGGAGATCGCTATAGCAAAACTTCTGACGACTACATGGGCCTTTGACGCAATAAATGATGCGCTTCAATGGCAAGGGGCATTCGGTTATTCCAAGGAGTGTCCCGAAGAGTGGGCACTGAGGGGAATCAGGTCATTCCAGCTGGCTGAAGGATCTCGTGAGATTATGAAGGTCATCATAGCGAGGGAGACTGTCGGCAAGGAAAATATGTAACTTCATTCATTCCTTTCATTTTTCAGTGAGTTAGTCAGGTGGAACGGATTCAGCAGATTAGTCAGGAAGGCAGAGAGATCTTTCCACTGTATCTGTTTTGTAAGCAGCAGCACTCCTGTGAATACCAGGCCTGCGGCTAATATGAGTGGAATCAGTATAAAAATTCTCTGCGGATCTATATATCTAACGAAAAGGAAAATGAACAGTGCCTCAGCGGCCGCAGGAACCAGTGGATAGAACGTTCTTAAGCTGAATGATATATGTGACGTTCTGTACAGTGAGATTCTCAGGGCAAGATAAAGGAAGAAGCTGGCGATGAGCGAGCTCACTCCACCACCCAAAGGACCAAGTGACAGTGCCGTTATCCCAAATATGCTGCTTGGTATAAGTATCAGGTTCAGCGCAATATTCATGACCAGGCTCGCTACTGTCAGGAGACCAACCGATCTTGCCTTATTCTTTGCAATTAGCGCCGAACTTGATGGTACCATGAGCACAACGAAGAGCGCATTGATCGAAAGTATGGCCAGAATATCTGAGTACGGCACATATATGGCGCTGAAAATTCTCATGATGTAATAGCTGAGAAATAATGTCACAACCACAAAAGGAAGTATGAATATTACTACCAGGCGCTCGAATTCATTTGTCTGCCGGTTCAAATTCTTTATGTCGTTTTCTGCATGCAGCCTGGCAAGGATTGGCAAGAAGAAGGCAGTCATTGCCGTTCCCAGGCTGCTTAATATGAGTGCTATTTTTTGCGCAAGATAAAAGCCGCCGGTTGCAAAGTCCCCCCAGAAGAACTGTATTATGACCTTGTCAATGTTACCATTAACCGTACCTATTATTGTTGCAAGTGAAAGCGGGATAGCAATCTTCGTGTATTTCTTTATATATGCAATGCTTATCTTCGAGAATTTCCAAGGCCTGCCTAGATTATAGGAGATGGCAAAATATGCAAAGTAGGAAAAGTCATATGCGAGCGAAACAAAGATAGCAGCCATGGTCTCAGAAAGAATTCCTGGCTTTACAACTGCTATTATGCCAATGACTATGAACAGCGAGTTCCTGATGATTGCATCAGCTATCAGGGGGATTGCGAACTTGGCTGCCCTCATATGAGATCTATGGTACGATTGCGGAAACGATCCGATACTTACGAAAAAGTAGTATGGAATAAGGCCAAGAACCACCCAATATTCGACAGAAAACTCAAATCCTCGATGAAGGACATCGGTCCACACAAGCAAAGCACCGTAAGTTGCGACGGCGAATACGACTCCCAATACAAGCTTTATAAAGAGGAAATTAGAGTTTGCCGATCCCTCATCCTCGCCAGATGAAAGATATCTTACATAGGCTGTCGAATACCCCATGTCTGTGAGGAAAGACATCACGCCGACAAAACCGATGCCGAATGAAAGAATACCCCATGCGACGGGATAATACCTTGTGATGAAGTAAACGCCAACAAGACCGAATATACTATTCAGAAAATTCTGAACAACAAGGACCGGCGTCTTGGATGTAAACAACAAGCCGGTATGTATAAAAGAGAATAAATATTATCATTGACTACGTCGCTGAACAAAGAAGAGCAATCTGTCTCTTCAGGAAGAATGCCGGATGCCATGGAGTGAAAAATACAGGCCGCAGAACCTGCAGGATATTGTTATCACGGATGACCTGTACATCAGGATATATTCGTGGGTTGAAAAATGGCTTTCCGGGAGACCCCAGAAGAAGGGGCTAATCCTTTACGGACCTCCGGGAACGGGGAAAAGCAGCACTGCGTACTGCATTGCTAACAGTTTTGGAATACCTGTCATAGAGATGAATGGATCATCCCAGAGAAACAGCGACAAGATGAAGGAAATCGCGGGCAATGCAGCTATGTCGAGAGACATTTTCTCCAATTATTCTGAGCCAAATAAGAAACCCGATAAGATTATACTGATAGATGAGGCAGATAACATAGATGCCGGACGGACCGGTACGGACTCTGGAGGAATCAGGGAGCTTGGATCGATAATCAGGAACACAGCATGCCCTATAATACTCACAATGAACGACTTCTACGAGTTCCGGAGAAAGAATGGGGCAGATACCGTAATATCAGGGTCGGATGCGATAGAGTTCAAGCAGTATGCAAGGAGAAATGACAACAACTCCAAAAACTTCAGGATGAAGCTGTTGAAACGAGTAAGGGACATCCTGGCAAAAGAGGGAAAATCACTTGGGCCTGAAATTCTCAACGACATATTTGAACGAAATGGAACAGACATCCGCGCTATCTTGAATGACGTAGAGGCGGCAGCCTCAAGTACCTCGACAACTATATCCGGCGAAAGGGATGAGCCAAGTAACATTTTCAGGTCGCTTGAGAGCATTCTTATCGACCGGGATCCGGTTAAGAGTCTTTCCTCTCTTGCTGACAAGGATTTTACGGTAGATCAGCTTCTTCTGTGGATTGATGAGAATCTTGTAGATGTCGCGGACAACCCAGCAGATCTTTCATCTTCTTACGAGAATATAGCGATAGCGGACCTTTTCAACGGCTTCGTGATCAAGAAACAGCACTTTGCCTTCCAGGGGTATGCACAGGAAATAGCGGCCTTGACGGGATCCACGCTACAAAACTCTGCCAAGCATTTCCTCAAGTTTCAGTTTCCGGCATACCTCAGCAGGATGTCTGCGGTAAGAGAATCAAGGGAGGCAAGGAAGTCCGTACAGTTGAAGCTCGCGAGATTCAATCACTCATCGACTGGAACCATTTCCGCATATGAATGGTTTTTCCGGCTGCTTGCGCAGTCTTCCGGTCAGGAATTTTCATCCCTGGCCAGCAGGTTGTTGCTGTCAGAGGCAGAAGCTAGAATAATCGGCGGCAAGTAATATCTAGGTTCCGACTCTCTCCTTGCATTTCTTTATGGTTCCGCTGACTGTAATGACAGCTATACCTTCAAGCTCTTTATCAATGAAGTGGCAGAGATTATCTTTCTGGAACTGATCGGTCAGAACAATTGCATAGCAATCCTGCCTGAATTTCACCTTAGATCCAAACCTAGACCTTATTCTATTGAGTGCTATTTCGACGCCTCCATTATTTTCCCCTTTTATGAGGACATATCTCTTGCGGTAGAGCGATCCCTTCAACCCGGACTTATAATAGGGCTGGATATTTTATTTTTGTAAAATCTGAAGGCGATCCAATGAAACAGTTGATCTAATGCGCCGAATAGTAGGTTTTTACAACAAAACAGCGATGAGAGTAACTTTCTCAACATGAGGGGTGGGCAGGAAATGTAAAACATAAATACGCACGCACGGTCACAAATCATGAAAGTAATCAAGGCAACGACTCTTTTTGATGGATCGACAGAAAGCAGGGATCAGTACATTGCGTTTGATGATGAGATCAGATATATCGGGAAGAAGAGGCCGGAAGGCGAGCTAATTGCTGAAGGTATCGTCACACCGGCAATAGTTGATGGCCACAGCCACATTGGAATGGACAGAGCAGGAGAACCAATGTACGAGAGTGAGGCAAACGAAAAAATGGACTCTATTTACCCTCTGGTAAGGGCAATTGACAGCATTTACATGGATGATCATGCATTTACTGAATCAGTGGAATCGGGAGTTCTCTACTCCACCGTGCTGCCGGGTAGCGGCAACCCTATTGGAGGCAAAGCCGCTCTCATAAGAAACTTCGCAGGCAACACGAGGGACGCTTTCATCAAGGAGATAGGAATAAAGGCTGCCCTCGGCTACAACCCCCGAAGTACGGTGGAATGGAAGGGAAAGAGGCCTTCAACAAGGATGGGAGCAGTGGCTTTGCTGCGTGAAAACTTCTCCAAGGCTGTCAAGGCGAAGAAACTAATTGATAAAAAGAAAAAACTTCCGGAGGAAATGGAACCATTAACGGAAGTATTCATGGACATACTTTCAGGGAAATACAAATTGATGATACATCTGCACAAGGAAGACGATCTCTACATTGCGATTCAACTGGCCAGGGAATTCGGTTTCAAATTTGTCGTTAACCATGGCCTCGACATATCCAGGGCATTACCATTCGAGGATCTAAAGAAGCTCAACATACCGCTTATTTATGGCCCGCTTGATTCGCATCCATACAAGGTGGAATTAAAACATGAGACATGGCGGAACTGCGAGCACGTAATGAAATCCGGCGTTAAATTTGGAATGATGAGCGACCATCCTGTCATACTGCAAAGAAATATGTTCTACACCATGCGGCACTTCCTGAGGTTCGGCATGAGCAGGGCTGAAGCGATTTCGCATGTAACAAGCATAACGGCAGATATCATAGGGGCAGAGGGCATTGGTAGCTTAAAGAAAGGCTATAGATCGTCCCTTATCGTCTGGACCGGGGATCCATTCAATCTATCAAGCTATCCCTCAATGGTTGTTGGCGAGGGCAGGATACTGGTAGAGCAGTGACCTTTTTAGATCAGAACCTCTATTGCGTTATGTAATCGACCTGTTTCTGTTCTCCCGCTGTGGCGTATCCGGCAATAAATATTCCTGCCAGCAGGACAAATGAAGAAGCCAGGACAGCCAATATCCAGTAATACGCCCATCCATAGACTGCTGCGTAGTAAGGTATCAGGAGCAGTGCAACGGATCCTATAGTAGAGCCCAGATTATATGAGAACCCGACTCCGGTTGTTCTGTATTTCTTGCTGAAGGATTCCGCCATGAATGCTGGAAGCGTGGAAAATATCATGGCCTCGACAAATACCTGGGCAGAAAAGGCCAGGACGACAGCAGAAAGATTTGTCGTGAAAGCGAATAGGTCAGCGAAGACCGAAACAATAATGAAAGCAATAACATATATTTTCATGAAAATAAGTTTTTTCAGTGATCTGCTGGCTATTACGCCACCGAGAACCACCCCTCCAATGGAAACGAGGTTGATTATTGCTATCCAGAATCCCGTGGTGGGCCTGGAAAAGTCGTCCACAGACTCAAATATTGTCGGGTAAAGGCTGAATGTCGCTGTATTTACAAACAACAGGCTCCCCGCTATTGCGACAACTATTAGCAATGGGATCAATGATTGTCTGAACAATGAAAATACTGGTTTCTGCAGCAGCTCCTTATTCTTCTTCGCCTTCTCAAAAACGGAAGATTCATGAACCTTGAACCTTATAACAAACGTGGATAGACCGGGTATAATTGTAGTGAAGAAGAGTATTCTCCATCCTATATTGCTGTAACTACTCCCGAAGATGTCAGTAAGTATGAAGAAGACAAAGGCAACCAGTGCATATCCAACACCGAAACCGCTCTGAACGAACGCTCCAAGGAGGTTTCTCTTGTTCCTGGGGACACTTTCCATGGACAGGGCCGTTCCGCCCCCATACTCTGCACCGGCAAAAAGACCCATGAAGAACAGAAGAACACCCATCGTTAGAGGGGCAAGCGCGCCTATGTGAGCGTAAGTTGGAAGAAACCCGAGGGCAAAGCTGGTGAGCGAAAATATCAGTATTGTTATAACCAGCATACGCTGCCTTCCCAGTTTATCTCCAATGAAGTTTCCAAGGAATATCGCACCAATGGCCCTTGCAATACCATTTACAACAAATATGAAGAAATAGACTATGTATAAGCTACCTGGAAAGAAGAGAGGTACGATAGTGGACTCCTGGATAAGATAGGCTATCGTGACATAGCCATCCATAAGCCAGCCGAAGAATGAACCGAGAACGGGAATCATATAGCTTATACTTCTTGCAGTTGTGCTCTCGATGGATTCATTGTTTTCAGCTTCCATACCTAAGGAAGGTCATATACAAGTTGTTATTTATCGTTATGATTGCACATTGAGGTTTCGTAATTTCTAGATTTTTCTCATCAGAACTCTGCCAATTGAGTGATCCTGCTGTTTTTCCAGTATCAAATGTGCATGGAACTTAGTCGTTGCAATATTCTCCCGCAGATTTACGGCATTGATTTCATCCCATATTCTTCCTGCAGTCTCGACTGCCTTTTCCAGATCCAGGGCAGAATATGAATGGAAATATGACTCCCTCTTCTGGAAAGCTGTTTTCATAAGCACCTTAAATCGTTCTATAAACCATTCTTTTATGTTACATTCAACAGCATCAAGGTAAATGGAAAAATCAAAGAAGTCAGATACAAATAATTCAGGCTCGGAAGCCTGTTTCATGCTTCTTGACTGCAGAACGTTGAGCCCTTCAAGAATAAGAATATCCGGTGTGTTTACGGTTATGAATTCTCCGGGAACAATATCATAGAGCAGGTGGGAATACACGGGCACCTTGAGATCACCTATGCCTGACTTCAAGTCATACAGGAAGGAGATCAGGTCCTTGACGTTGAAGCTCTCAGGAAAACCTTTCCTGTTCATAATATTCCTCTCCTGTAGGATTTTGTTAGGGTAGATGAACCCGTCAGTGGGTATCAGATCCACTGAGGGCCCTTCCGGCCATGCAGATATTAGTGTCTTGAGCAACCTGGCGGTAGTGCTTTTTCCAACCGCAACGCTCCCCGCTATGCCGATGATGAAGGTGATCTTTTCATACTTGATTCCCAAGAATTCCCTTCTCGCAGCATACAGCTCCCTGGCAGCCCTATAGTACAGGTGCAGCAGCCTGGAAAGTGGCAGATAAATATCAACCACCTCATCAAGCGAAATATTTTCGTTCAATCCCCTGATCTCTTCTAGATCTGATGTCTTCAGCGTCAATGGCGTAGAATTCCTAAGCTCTTTCCAGGACTCCCTGCTGAACGTTATATATGGCGACTTTTTCTGCTTTGAAGCGTTTGTGCCTGAAATCATGTGTTATCTGTATGCTAAGTAAATATAAATTCTGGCACTTCCAAAGAAAGCGATTCGGTTTAAGCATAAGAACAATTAAATAAAGTTTTCCAATACAATCCGAGAATGATTAAGACACCAAAGAGATTTGGAAGCTTCATGGGCGGAGTTCTAGCCGCCATTATACTTATACCACTGCTTGTCATGGTTTCGGTTTATGCCGTTATTTTCGCAGGGCTAATAGCTGCACTTGTTTCCAGAGGAGTAACAAGGGGAGTACTGTCGACAATCCTTGCCGGCTTTATACTTGTTGCAGTTATAATTATAATTGCGGTTCTCAATCTGAACACTTACATGTTTGACATTCTAGGTGATATCTCGAGTTTTTCTATCCTTAGGGCTGCAGACATACAAATATTAGAGCTTGTAGACTTCAGCAGTACACTCACGCTTGTAGAGAAGACTCTCTTCTACCTGGTCCTTTTGCCTGGTCTTGGCGGGCTGATAGGTGGTCTCATCAGGCCCGGGTACTGAGCCCTTATAATCGAAGGGACAGCTTTACCTTTGGACCCTTTGGCATCTGGTCTCAGAGGAAACCGGATTTATCCCCATAGACCTGGTTTGCCAGTTCCATATTATCCCTATAACCCTCTCCAAAAATCGTTTGAAGCGATGCAGAATCCCTGTAGAATTTCTCCACTCCGAAATCCTCGAGATATCCATAACCTCCATGGACCTGGATAGACTGCCTTGAGGCTCGGAGTGCAAGTTCCATTGCCCGAACCTTAAAATGCTTTCTGCCTGGAGCGTCAAAGTCATATGGATCATTAAGCTTCGATGAAAGGAGATCAATTTCTTCCAGAATTGAGGAGATGGAGAATGCCACCGGGGAATAGTCCTTGAGCAGGTGACCAAACGTACTCCTTACCTTCGAATAGTCGAGTGCCTTTTGCATGGAACCTTTAGCCATGCCCAGTGCAATTGCAGCGATGTCCAGATCAAGCGTATCAAAAACCTGCTGCATTTTCTGGTCCCCGTTTTCTCTCATCAGAATCATGTGTTCCGCCTTGTCGAAGGTTGCATACCCAAACCCCAATCCTCGAAATCCAAGGGCATGATAACGCTTTACTGGAATACTCGCCTTGGTTGCTATTATGGAAGCAGGCTTTTCATCCGTAAGAGCAATAATGCACTCAGAAGAAGGAGAAAGAACATAACTTTTGGATCCACTGAGAATGCCTTTTTCCAGAGACAAGTTTCCTAAAGCCTCCTTCTTCATGCTGGATACAGAAAGAGCAATTCCAGCTGTTTTTTTACCTGAGGCTATCGCCTTCAAGATATCCTGCCCTCCATCCACTCCTGACAGCAGCGGGTAGGCGATCCTGTTCTGTATCGCGATAAGCAATGCAATAGAAGGAGAAAACCTGGCAAATTCCTGAAGCATGAGCAAATAAGTCGCCGGATTAAGGTTTGAACCACCGTTTTCTTCGGAAAAGAGAAGCCCTATAAAGCCCTGGGATCCAATCTTGCCCATCATCTCATCGCTTATTCCGCCTTTTTCAATAATGGCGTTAGCCGGTTCCACGTTCTTGGAGAAAAAATCGTCGACTGCCGACATCAGCATGGATCTCTCATCGTCGCTCATGATTTCTCCTCCTTTGTAAGAAATCTAGAAATTACCAACTTTTCAACCTCGCTTGTTCCTTCCCATATCTCGAGTATCTTTGCATCCCTGAAATACCGCTCGAGATCGCCAGTCAGGCCTTCCAGCCCAGTCAGTTCAAGCGCCTTCTCGGCACAGAATACAGCAGATTCTGAAGCATATGCCTTTGCCATGCTCGTAAGTTCCGGCTTCGGCTTGAACTGGAAAAGATAAGATGCAGCTTTGTATGTGAGCATCCTTGAAGCCTCTATTCTTGTAGCCATATCTGCTATAGAGAAATTCACCTCCTCCATCCCCCTGTATCCATCATTCCTGTTCTTGAGAATGGCCAAAGTCCGATCCAGGCTTCCCTGGGCAACTCCCAGTCCCTGAGCGGCTACAAAAATCCTGCTTATATTGAAAAAAGTCATGATATAGTAGAAACCCTTGCCTTCCTCACCAATCATGTTTTCCGCAGGCACCTCGACATTATTCAACACAAGCTCGGCAGTGTCAGTCGCACGGACGCCGAGCTTACCTTTTAGCTTGTTAGCACTGAATCCCTTGCTCTTCGAATCCACAACGAATATGCTCAATCCATGGTGTCTCTTGTTGTCGGGCCTTGATGTTCGAACAAGCATGACAAAGAAGTCCGCAATAGATCCATTGGTGATGAACATCTTTGCGCCATTTATTATATATTTTTCGTCGACCTTCTTTGCTTCTGTCTTGATGCCTGCAACATCGCTTCCTCCGCCCGGCTCAGTTACTGCAAGACCCATCATCGCCTTTCCCGCGTTCACCTTTGCGAGATATTTTTCCTTTAGGAGGTCGCTCCCGAAAAGCATGATTGTCTCAGCTCCAAAATATGGAACAGTAACAGAGATGCCAAGCCCCGGATCCACTCTACACAATTCCTCTATGGCTACAAGGGTTTTCCATGGGTTAGTGAAATCTACAATTCCCTGATCAAAGGCAAGTTTCTTCAACGCATCCGGATACTTTTCCTCCACGTCATGTTCCCTTGCAATTTCCGGAGTAAATTCCTTCAGTGCAAACTCCCTTACCTTGTCCCTGTGTTGAGCTATATCATCAGGCAGTTCAAAATCCATACTATCACACCCTTTCCAAAACCATGGAATAGCCCTGGCCACCGCCGACGCAAAGTGTTGCTATACCAATGTCCCTTCCCTTTTCCTGAAGCGTTCTTGAAAGCGTTCCAGCCAACCTTGCTCCAGATGCGCCGAGAGGATGACCTATCGAGATAGCCCCTCCATGTATGTTGACCTTTTCCATTGGAATATCGAGTTCCTTCATTGCATTCAAAGGAACAACGGCAAAAGCCTCATTAATCTCCCAGAGATCAATGTCCTTACCTGTCAATCCGGTATTTGCCAAAGCTTTCTTAGTTGCAGGAACGGGGCCCTCACCCATTATGGATGGTTCGACGGCTGCCCATCCAAAACCTCTTATTTTGCTTATAGGTTTCAGACCGTATTCATTGAGCTTGGCACCCGACATAAGCATAACAAGAGATGCACCGGCATTAAGAGGAGAAGAATTTCCGGCAGTTATACTTCCTCCGGATTTAAATGCAGGTTGAAGTTTCTCCAACTGTTCCAGATTTGTATCTTTTCTGATGCTCTGATCTTTGTCTATCTTGACAAAGTTACCATCCTTCTCCACCTCGACGGGAAGGATCTCGCCAGCCAGATATGATTCAACAGATTCTGCAGCAAGCTTATGGCTCCTCAAAGAGAACTCATCCATTTCCTTTCTTCCAATTCCCTTGATATCAGCCAGCTTTTCTGCTGTGAGACCCATTGAGTAGCCTGTATTCATGTCAAGTCTGGCATACTCCGGACGGACGAGCAACTTGATGTTCGGCTTGACATGAGGGTTGTTTGAAAGTGGCACATGTGTCATGTGCTCCATACCTCCCGCCAGCACAATATCGGCATTTCCAGTCATAATCTCCATTGCACCTATGCTTATCGCGTTCAGTGAGGAGGAGCAGGCGCGATCTAATGCCATAGCCGGGACGCTGACAGGTAGTTTTGAAAGCAGGGCTGGATGTTTTCCTCCATATGTCCAGTTTTCGTCTGCCTGGAGAGCACAGCCCGTGATCAAATCAGAAATTTCCTGGGGGCGAACACCGGTTGAAGAAATTGAATCGTTAATGAGGTTTGCAAGAACCTCATCCATCCTGATCCCATTGAATACATCACGTTCCGGGTCATTTGGTCTTGATCTTGAAAACGGGCTTCTCTTATAGTAAACGATGAAAGCGTCTTTCTTATCTGGCATAATTATCTCTTCCATGATACAAGTAGTATTAAAATGAGTTATGCTGACATGAGTGCCGATAGATTTTAATAACCGAGGGACAAACTTTAAACTTAACCTGATTTAAGAAAAGTGCACAGAAGATTTATGGGAAATTACAGTCAAATCATACAGATATTTGCATTTGAAACATGTACGGAGGTTTTTGCTTAGTGAATCCAGGGGTTTCCGTCCTATTTTTGGCCCTGAACTAAATATGCGTATTAGGATTCGACAGACAAAACACTTATCCAGTTTAATGCTGGCAATGTATTACTATCTAAAGAAAGAACAGATACATATTACAAGAAGCTGAAGCTCATCAAAAATTAGCTATTAGGTAAGTATGCAACATAAAGATAAAATTTGGAAAAGTATTGTATTACAGTTTGAGATTGTGAACTCTTAAAGCAATGAATTTTCCTCTCAATCAGACTCAGGTCAATCAAACATGACTTTTCCTGGTTTTTAACAGTGATCCTCCAGTTACTGGAGGATATCATGAGCCGCTCTTGATTGCCTTAAGTAGCTTTTCGTTTATTGCTAACGATTCAAGACCCTGCGCAATTCCTCGTTCCAGCAAAGGAGTGCTTATTCTCTTTAACAGGTCCTCCATCTCCTTTGTCCTGCCTAGCCCAATATATGGCGTTACTCCGAATATGAGCCTGCTGGGTGTTGCCGTTCCGACGAAAACACTCGACATCCTCTTTGCGATTTCCGGAAGCTTCTTGAACGCTAGATCCCTGTTTACAGGGTCAACCCCCAGAGACGAGAAGTAAGATGTAATATCCTGTTTCTTGATCTTTCCTTCATCAATCAGCTTGGTTACGAGGTTGTAACTCTCTTCACTCTTTCTATGTCCCATGGCTGATATGATCTTGACCCTGTCCTCATCGCTCTTGACCTTTGAAAGTTTGTACGCCATCTTCCTGACGTCAGAAAAGTGTAGTGCCGCAGCAATTGCGATTGCTCCCCTCATGTCCGGGACCTCATTCTCCATGGAATCGAATTTCTTCGCAATTTCCGCCGCGAATCCCGGATCAATCATAGCGAGCCTCGCACTTAAGGTTCCACGGAGAATGGTATCATTCACAGACTCACCCTTCTTCATGGTTCCCAGTCTTTCGAGCTGGGTTTTGTAGAACTTTATTGCAATATCGACGAGCTTTTTATTCTTGTGATCGAGCAGATACAACTGCTGGTACTGTGATGACATCTCCTGTACGACTGTGTTATCCTGATCCTCATTGAATTTTGAAATGTAATTTGCATATTTTTCAAAACTCAGCTTTCCCGACACCAGGAATGCGTACATATCAGATACGACGCCCCATCTGTCAAGATAGCTCATGCTCTTCCTATTGCTGAACATGTTCTCGTATGAGGCTTCATCATAGAGGACCCTGTAGAAACCTGACTCATCAGCATTCAGTTTAACAAAATCATGAGCGTCGATTTCCATGTGATCCGACTCCATCAACAATGCCTCTTCCTTTCCCTTCCTTTTCAATGTAAGCGGTATTGGCCAGGTCTCATTGGATTGGGATCCATCCAGCAGGAAACGCTTCTGTTCAAGGCGAAGTTTCTCTCCATTACGCTTCACCGATATGTATGGGTATCCAGGCCGCTTGATCCAAGCTTCCATGACTTTGCTTATGGGCTTGCCAGAAGCCTTCTCAATGCTCTTCCATAAATCTGAACCAGTTGCGTTCTGGTAAGAGAAAGTTGTCAGATAAGAGTGAATGCCCTGCCTGAATTCCTCATAACCTGCATATTTCTCAATCATTCGCAGTATCATGCCTCCTTTGCCATAGCTTATCTGGTCAAATATTTGAGCTACTGTCTCCGGGTCCTTCACATCAACATCGATAGGATGAGTTTTCTGCAGAGAATCATCATTGAATGCCCCCGAGGCTCGTGTAAGCATCATTTCTCCCGTAATATTCCAGTCAGGGTAATATTTCTCGACCATCTTGTACATCATGAATGTGGCAAAACTTTCGTTTAGCCAGAGATCGTTCCACCATTTCATCGTGACTAGGTCACCAAACCACTGGTGTGCAATCTCATGAGCAATTACCGAAGCGACTCTTTTCTTTGTTATCTCGCTTGTATTCCTGTTTACAAGAATAGCGGTTTCCCTGAAAGTAATGGCACCCCAGTTCTCCATTGCTCCCGCGCCAAACTCCGGCACCGATATAAGATGCATTTTAGGAAGTGCATAACTTATCCCAAAGTATGTGTCAAAGAACTCGAGCGATTGCTTTCCAACCGTAATGGGGAAATCAGTGCTGTCCAGATTATTTACAAGACCGCTGAGATACACATCCTTGTCCTTGTATTTTCCCGATCTGGTCTCGAACTTTCCTATTCCAAGATACAGGAGGTATGTAGACATCCTTGGAGTTTCATGAAATACGAATGTCTTCTTGCCCTTTGCAGTTTCCACGTTTTTTGCGGGCATATTTGAGATTACATCCAGGCCATCATCCACCTTTACAGTCAACTTGAAAACAGCTTTCCAGCTTGGATCGTCGACGCATGGAAAAGCCATTCTTGCTCCGGTAGATTCAAATTGCGTGGTTAGCATCTCGCTTCCATCCACTGTCTTGGCAAGGTAGAGCCCCATCAGCGTTTTCGAAACATCGGCATGAAACTTTATCTTCAGGGAGGACTTCTTGCCAAACTTTCCCTTTACAACAATCTCGTCACTCTTGGATCCCTTCTCATGTTTAACAATGGATCCATCCAGTTCCATGGAATCAACAACAGGTCCTGATAAATTGAGAAGCAGCGAGTCTGACTCGCCCTCCGTACTTATCGTTTCCTCACCTAAATAAGAGTGGCTGGAGAAATTCACATCAAGCGATATATCATATTTCTCTATTTTCATGCGTTGTGAATATTACTTTAAGTTTAATTCTATCGATCGGCAAGAACCGCTTCGTTGAGAAATGAGAATCACAGCAGCTTGCCTGCAATTATCTCTGAGATATCGTTTATCTTTATCTTCTCCTCTCTGTTCGTTACCTTCCGTGCATCGTCAAGCATGATCATGCAGTACGGACAAGCCGTTACAAGATTCGTAGCACCGGTCTGGTCTGCCATTTCCATTCTCTTATGTGAGATCTTTGTTCCGGCGGTTTCATTCATCCAGAGTCTACCGCCACCTGCGCCACAACAGAGGGACTTTGACTTGTTCATAGCCATCTCAACTATGTTGCTGGAAACTGAACCAAGCGCCTCTCTTGGGGCATCGAATACCCTGTTGTATCTTCCGAGATAACATGGGTCATGGAAGGTATACTTTGCCTCTTTGTCATCATCCTTTGCGACCTTAATCTTTCCTTCAGAAATAAGCTTGGAAATGTATTCGGTGTGGTGGAACACTTCTACCTTATATCCCATTGAGGCGTAATCATTCTTAAGTGAGTTGAAGCAGTGTGGGCATGCTGTAATAATCTGTTTTACGTTGTGCTTCTTCAGCGTTTCGATGTTCTGGGTGGCGAGAGTCTGCGCCATGTATTCGTTACCCGTCCTCTTTGCAGGGTCACCTGTGCATTTCTCCTCCTCTCCTAGTATAGCAAAATTGATCTTCGCCTCCTTAAGAATCTTAACCACTGATTTTGCTATGTCGCTGTTTCTTGGATCAAAACTCGCGACACAGCCAACCCAGTAAAGGAGATCAAAATCATCGCTTTGACTCTTTGAAACTATGTTTATCCCAAGGTCCTTAGCCCAGTCAGCCCGCGTCGATTGGGGATTGTTAAAGGGTGAATTATACATCTCGAGGTTCCTGTACATGTCGATTGTCTCCTTCGGCGCCTTCCCCTCGTTCAGCACCAGCGACCTTCTCATGTTCACGATCTTGTCAAGGTGGTCGATCATGACTGGGCACTGCTCCACACATGCCATACATGTCGTGCAGGACCACAGATCCTCCTCCGCAATCGCAGATCCAATTACAGGCTTGATCAGATCCGACTTTGCAGGGTCCGCATGCGACCTCCTCACCTCAGGACCTTCTGCAAGCACAACTTCCCTGAGGTCCCAAATTATATCCCTCGGGGAGAGGGTTTTCCCAGTCATAGCGGCTGGGCAGTTTGCAGTACACCTTCCACACTCAGTGCATGCATAGAAGTCAAGGTAATCCTTCCATGTGAAATCACGGATATCGGTAGCGCCGAACTTGGTTTCTTTCTCAAAGTCTATGGGCATCAACTGAGCCTGCGGCGTATCCTTCAACAGAAGGACATTGAAAGGAGCGGCAAGTAGGTGGAGATGCTTTGATCTGGGTATGTATATAAGGAAAACGAGAAAATCGAGTGCATGCACTGTCCAGACAGACCAGTAAAGATAGTAACCTGCCGGACCGGATATTTTTGGCAGGGATGTCGCAAGGGCATACGTTATCGGGGTGTATTCCGTTGGAAGCCCCGTCATAATTGCGCCTGGGATTGATTGCGTCACGCCGTCAATCCGGAGTATGCCGAGAATGTAATAGCTAACCATCAGAGTTCCTACAAGGAAAAGTATAAACGCTGCCTCAAATCCGTTGAAACCCTGGTATCTGGGAATCCTTATAACCCATCTTCGCAACACTGCATATATGACATCTGCGATCAGTATAGCAGCCATGATATCTACAGTGAGGAAGACCGCATCTGCAAGGCCGCCAGGAGGTATCAGCACCTTCCCGGGGAACAGGCCAGTATAGAAGAAGCTCAGGGAATAGCCTGCGAATGCGATGAATCCCCAGAACATTATCGCGTGCATTATCCCGCCGGAAAGATCCTTGAAGAGCTTACCCTGCAAGAAGACGTTTCTTATGACGTAGTAAAGCCTTCTTCCTATGTTTGCCTTCATTTTCACCTTTTTCTGCGGTATTTTGAATGCATTCCAAAGCAGGGAATAGACAGTGTAAAGGAAAAGCGAAAGAGCGATGATAACGCCAGCAAGCAGTAGAATCGAGAATTGGTACATCAGTCACCACACCGGAGATTCAGGTAATCCACTTGTCAATATGTAATCGCATTATATTTATTGTTTCCCTAATCTTTCTAAGAGATTCCAGTTCTTATCAAAACAGCTCTTCGAACATGGTTGATCAAAGCGCATCAAGATAATTCATTTCGAAATATTCCTGCTATGTTCTTGACAAAACATGATTACTTACGCCGACGACGTGATGCCACTATTCCTGCAGATATAAGAGTCAAAGCGAGTAGCGTAAGCAAGATCTGAATTTCCATGTTCGAAAGAATGGAATTATAAATAGAACCAAGTATGCCATTCGACTTGCCCCTCGAAAAAGTTATAGACTCGTTCACCTCGTGGCCAGCCACAACGATCGAACCATTAGATGGGCTTGCGTTATATCCTCCAGGGGCGGAAACATTGAACGCAAGGGTCGAATTAGCGAAGTAAAAGATGATAGACGTGTTGGTTCCAGAGAGAGTTTGGTTTCCAAGCATGACTGACCATTCAGTTCCAGCCGGAAGCCCGGTTTCACTGAATACCACGGGTGTAAGATACAATCTGAATGATATATTTATGATGGATGGTTTTCCGCCAGAAACTGTCAGAGCTTTTAACGATGAATTGAAATATGACCTGTTTGAGCTCCAGGCGTGATAAGTATATGTGCCATTCATCAGATCTACCACTATGTTCGAGGTGTTAGATGATGCATTAAATGTGTGCCCCGATGAGTTGGTTATGTTGACATACCAGAATCCAGAAGGCAGGCCTTTCTCAATAAATGTCTCCGCATACAATACCGGGCCAAAGATGATCGTAATGTTGACTGACCTATTTCCTGATACAGTAAAGGTCCCGCTTCTATTCAAGGGTCTGTAATCCGCATTTGTAGATTCAGGGAAATAGCGGTAAGTTCCGTTTTTGAGGAAGATTTCAACAGACTTCGAAGTTGAGACCTGACCGGTTATATTCGCCGTCTCGTTATATATATAGATAGACCACGGCGTACCTGGCGGCAGACCCGACTCTTCAAATGAAGCGGAAAATCTTGAAACCATGAATTTGATATCTATAGTCTTCGATCCATTCACTGTAATATTTCCGGAAGAAGGGTATGCTAAATACGACTGGTTCTCGCTTGAAACATTGTAGGAGTAAGAACCGTTCGAAAGACAGTATGTTATATTCGAACCTGACAATGCAGATTCTTTTTTCCCGGACAAGTTTACGAACCATTTACCAGAAGACAGGCCGGACTCATTGAAAGTCACCCTGTGTCCGAGCTGGATACTTACAAGGTTATAGGAATTTATGCTCCCCCAGCCAACGGAGAGGCTATACCCGTTTCCTGCTGCGAAATCTGCGTTAGAGCCGTTCTTGATAAAATAAAAGACAGGTTTTCCAGATAAATTTCCAGAGACCTGTTCTTGCCCAAGCTTGTAGAGGATAGGGTTGATAAAACCCTCCGGTTTCCCTAGCGAATGATCGATAACGGCGACCTGTCCCGCAACAAGCGGGGATGCAATACTCGTTCCGTCCACTTCTGCATAATAGGCTTGCCCATTAATTGAAATGTAGATTGACATGTTTGCTCCATCGGCTGCGATATCCGGTGTACCCCTTCCAGACGCAGCACCAGTTATTGGTTCAGCTTCTGATATGACCTTGCTGACATACGATGAGGATTGCTGCCAATCCGGCTCTGAAAAAATCTTGCTTACTCCGCCCTGGGAGCCGTTTCCTGGGTCGGGTGTGTTGAACCAGACAGCCTCTGAAGAAATACCAGTGGTTCCACTGCCATTACTGGACTGCGTTCCAGATAGGTAGGTGAAAGCACCTCCCACAGCCAGTGTTCCAAAATTATTGTACGCCATTGAAGCCGGAAAGGATGGTACAGGAGACGGTGTGTTGCCATTATCGCCAGAAGATGCTATGACAGTTATTCCCCTAGCTGCCGCCTCCATTTCGTATTGCATCCAGGTTGAGTCATTGCAATCCTGAGTCCCCCATGAATTAGATATCGCCACAACTTTTGAAAGCGCAGAATCGACTGTTGCATTATAGCTCGGAGAAAGCACGGATGCAAAAGCAACATTCAGGTCAGCAATAGATGGTGCGGATCCGTAAACTTCTACAATCGATGCTCCAGGAGCAGTTGAACCGGCCATTTCAAGATCGAGTGTGCTCTCCACATTTGCATCAGTTGAGTCATATTGAGCAGATTGACCCGGCGGCAGTGCACCGCAGACTGGATATCCATAAACAGAAGGGACAGGCTCCTCTGAGGGCAGGTTATTTTTGAAGTATGTCGATATGTCAAGAGGGTCAAAGGGTGCAACCGACACATTGGAACTGTTATGCCCGGCCCAGAGTATGGTTGCAATAGTGGAATTGGAAGGATAACCATACTGCTTGAAAAGTTCATTAAGCTGGTACGCAGCCTGAAAATCTGAGCCGTAAAGTGCCTGGCTTGTTCCAGAGCCGGTGAAGAGGGGCGACAGGCTGGGTATAAACCTGTCACTAAGACCCGAGATCGACGTAATTTTTCCAAAGTTTGCATCCAGGCTGAGCGCAGCATCTGGAGCAAAAAATAACCTTCCAGGAGCCTTGAAAACCATGATTTCCGTATGGAAAACATCTTCAAACTGTGTAACTGTTGCTGTCAATGATATAGATACCCTGTCTTCAAACGTTCTTGATACATTCAGGCCCTGCGATCTGAAATAGTTCACATACGAATTGTATTCGGTATAGCTTGGCGAGAATTGTGAAACGAACTGTTTCTCGCTCAGATATCTGTGATACTCAGGAGAGAATGGATCCTGGAGGTTCATCAGAAGATGGCTCAATTGCGCGGTGTTCCTGAATTCCAGTGTTACAAGGACATTCAGCTTCTTGCTTTGATTCATTGGTCCAACTTGCATATCCGGTCCAAGATATGTGCACGAAGCATCCGCGGATATGTACTGAGAAGTATTCGGATACAAGGAGGCTCGAGGTTCGCTTGAATAAGTATTATCATGCATTAAACCAAGCCCTGAAATAAGGATCAGGAGTAACGCGATTGCCCATGCAATGTAAGCATACTTCACTCAGTGGCATTATCTAATGGGATAAAATAATTAATGGTGCAAATCAGGTAGCCCTTAATGGATCCAGAAATTTTAAATTTGCTGAGCAAGAAATTGTCACCATTCCCGGAGAAGATTGCCTTCAAAAAATCAATCGTTCCAGAGGTGTAAGTAATCATTTAGAACCTCAACCTGGTATCAACGAAGCTGCCATCCATTAGGTTGCACTGCATTTATGTGACTATCGTTTCTGCATCAGAAAAATGTATTCATGCTTGAAGACATAATATCCACCTGCAAGTGCGCGATATCTCCATAGCTCCTTCTGGCTCCTTTTACCTCTAGTGTCCTCAAAATTCTTGACTATAATACTTTTAAGAGTGAACCCGCATTCCATAAGCTTTTGCATGGAATAGAAACCAACCGGTATCCAGGATCCTGATGCATACTTATCTCCTATCACCATGACCAAATGCCCTCCTTTAGCCAAAAGATGATAACACTTATCCGCTATTACAGACAGGCGTTCCAGAAACATTTCCAGACTGGCAGAATTAGAAAGATCTCGCTCATCGGTGCTGAAATGTATAATGTCAAAATATGGTGGATGCAATAATATCAGCTTTGGCGAGGGCGCTCCAAGATCCGCAAACATCTGGTTAAAATCAGCAGCCAGGCTGTCTGCGTTAATCATTATTGTCCTTGGTCTGGATGCATCCTTAAGTGCATTCAGCACACCAGTGACCCTCGCGGTCGTTTCTGCATTCAGGTCGATTCCAATTGAATTTCTACCAAGGTTCGAAGCTTCAAAAAGCGTCGTTCCACTGCCAGCGAATGGATCAAATACCCAGTCATTCTTTTTAGTGAATCTAAGCATGAACTGCCTCGGTATCTGAGGGACAAAATTCCCCCAGTACCACGCTGAGTTTCCCTTGGAACTTTCTCTCCTGTCTAAATGCCAGTAGCTATCCGTAATAATATCCTTATAAATTTTCCACTGATTCAGATTCAGGTCATTTATCCCGTTGCTTTTGTGCCTGACAAGCGATCTTGAGAGCCTTTTCAGGTAGTAATCCATGCGTTCCTCGGTATATGCTGACATTGCCTGATCCACTTCATCAAGCAGATATGAAAGGGAAACCATATTTCCATCATCGAGAAGGCCGTCAGTTAAAGGCGGCAATTGAAGGGATAAGATCTCCTCCTTAAGGTTCTTCAATCCATTGAATTTAGTCTCTTTGCCGCTTAACTTAGCGATACGATCAACTAATTTCACAAGTTTATCGTCAATACGAACCTTGAAATCGCTATTCTTGTTGAGATTTCCTGAATGTTTATCGCCTTGTGGTGTTTTTTTTCCTATCCCTTTTTCCATCTTATGTCTCCATTAAGACAAGGCAGGATTTAAGATTGTTATCTGCATGCTTCAACTGAAACTGCTAATGGAAAATGAACTGACCACATCCGATCTTCTGGATATGATAATGAGATCATTTCCGGAATTGAAAATATCGAAGATCGTCATAAACAACAGGGGATGGGACAATATCATAGGCATAGTAAACGACAATGTCGTATTCAGGTTCCCAAAAAATACATCGTCTGAAATGAGCATGAAAATGGAGATAAAACTGATTGGAATGCTAACAGGATTTCCAGTTAGCCTTCCAGAATACACTTTTCTGTCTAAATCAGGTAGATTTTTTGCCGGATATCCTTTCATTCCCGGGCTTCCTTTAAACTCCTCCTCCACACTGGGGAAGGGAATTTTAAGTGATATTACCAGGATTCTTCAATACTTGAGGGAATTTCCGCTAAGCAAATGCATGCTAGCGGGTGTGCCCATTCATGACAACATTTCCTGGCTTAATAGGCAGCAGGAAATATTGGGCAGATTTGAGCAATCCCTCTCTATATTGACCGGTTCAGGGTACTTCTCTGAACTGAGGAAAGAACTCATTGATGCTCTATCAGGAATGAGCAAGGATTGCCTAACGCTCTGTCATGGAGACCTATACAGGGGAAACGTGTTGATCTCCGGAAAGCATGACAGGATAACAGGTGTAATAGACTGGGGCGATGCATTCTACGGGGACTACGCTTTTGACATCGCGGCAGTGACACTTGACTTTCCTTCCAAGCACATGAAGGAAATCGTATCTGAGTTCTCACCGGAAACCGACAAAACAGCTTTGGAGAGGATATTTTACTATACAAAGGTCGAACCGCTATATCTAGCAGATAACCTGATGAGGAAGGGGCATGCGGAAGAAGCCAGCAAAGTACTAGAGGAGATTATGTGAACCTGTCCAAACGGTTCGCTACTTAGCGAATAAAATACGTAATTCTATGACGCAGATCAGAAATATTTATAACTTGTATCATGCTTTAGCCCTTATGGTATACGAAGCAGAAATCAGCCGTACAAACCCGTCTTTGATATTATTCCTCATAGATCAGTCAAGATCAATGAGCCACAAGTTGCCGGGTGGAGAGAGATCCAAAGCACAGGAAGCCTCGGATGCAATCAACAGGCAAATAGGTGACTTTGTCCTGAGATGCACAAAGAGTGATGGAATTCGTGACTATTTCTATCTTGGCGTTATTGGCTATGGTTACGTTACTGGAAAGGCTGGCTCCATTCTCAAAGGGGACCTTATACACCCAATTTCGGAACTTGCAGGAACTCCTCTCAGGACAGAAAAGAGGAAAATGAAGGTATCAGACGGATCAGGCGGGGACATAGAAGTAGATTATGATTTTGGAGTATGGTTTGATCCGGTTGCAAACGGCGACACCCCAATGTGCAAGGCACTAACGATAGCAAGGGATACCATAAAGGACTGGGTAGAGGAGCATCCATCTTCTTATCCACCGATCTTGATAAACATTACCGACGGACAGGCCACCGACGGGAACCCTGAGGACGTAATAAAGGAGATTCTCGAGCTTAAGACCTCAGATGGCGATACACTGATTTGGAATTGCCACTTATCTTCTAACCCATCGACGCCGGTTTCATTCCCTTCGGAGGAGTCGGACCTGCCCAACGACAAATATGCTATCTCGCTGTTCGGCGTATCTAGCGTTCTTCCTTCACAATACGTAGGATACGCAAGGGAAATGCAGATAGATCTTAAGGACAACGCCAGGGCATACGTCTTTAATGCCCAGCTAGAGCAACTAGTCGAATTCATCGATATTGGAACAAGGGGTCCCCAGGGGCAGATGCAATAATTGCTTTCAGTGAGAGAATTCCACCGCCCCAAGTCTGGGTATCGGGAATCTGAGTATGAGGATGCATACTCATTGGATGCAGATGGTGGGAAATTCGCAGTAGCTGATGGTGCAACTGAGTCCAGTTTCTCAAATATATGGGCTAAGGCCCTCGTCTCAACTTTTGTCGAAAACCCTCCCCCAATGGACATGAACGACAGGCAGTCAGTCAAGAACCTTTTGGACGAAGCGAGAAAAAAATGGTACGGGGAGATAGACTGGACCTCGCTTCCATGGTTCCAGAAGAACAAGGCAGTACTGGGATCATACTCAACTTTTCTTGGGCTTCAGGTAGACTCTCCTCAGAGCCCAAAGCGCTACAGATGCATTACGATTGGAGATTCTTGCCTGTTCCATCTTTCCGGCCCGAAAATGGAGTCTTTTCCCTACTCTGATTACAGGGATCTTAATTACACGCCGAGGCTGATGTGGAGCGGCCATGGGTACCCCATAGGGCTGAGCAAGGACGTTGAACCGCCCGGACTGGAAGTCAAATATGGCAAGATAAAGGATGGTGACACCCTTATACTGGCAACGGATGCAATCTCCAAGTGGATGCTTCAGAACAAGGCAAACAGGCCATGGCAACAAATACTGGACAACGCCGATGACTGGGACTCATACATAGGCGGGCTCATTTCGAGCGGCTCCATGAAGAATGACGATATCACCGTTATTTTCATCTCTGTATCTTAGCTAGCTTATCAGGATCTATTCCATCCCACAGGGGGTCTTTATTCAATGCTTCAATAAGCAACTTTGTCAGCTTTCTTATCCTTCCCTTCTTCGATAGAAGCTCATTTATAAGCGGAGATTTATCGGGCATGAGGAAATCAGTTTTCCTGAACAACAGGCAGTCCTGGTCACCCCTGTTGTATCTGGTCCACAGGCTGGGATCGGATGCCACCGCCAGCAATGACAAATAAGTGACGAGAACAGAGAAATTATCCAGTCGCTCGTCATATGTGGATGTGGTTCTCTGCGGATGCTGGAAATGATCATGTCCATTCTCCGGCGCCTTCATCCCTTTCAGGCTGGGGACATACATTCCGTCGTAGTCGACCAGGGTGATCCCATCAGAAGAATTCACCATGACGTTGTCGCCGGAAATATCCCCATGAGATATTCCAAAGGATCGCAACCTTATTGCAACCGAGAGGAATCTTTTTGCTATGTCGGTTATTTTTCTAGGCGTTTCAAGGTTATTTGCAATGTAAGTGTTAAGGTTGACACCATCTATCCATTCCATCAGTAAAGCAGGGAAATAGACGGCAGGGTTCCTGAGTGTTCTCAATGTCTTCGGAAGGTAGCTGAACGAAGCAAACGTCGATCCGTCGTTGAATCTGGAAATGGCCTTTGAAATAAGGTAGTAACGCTTGCTGAGATCCGGCTTGCTGCGAGTAAAACATTTCAAGGCATGTGCGGATTGGCCATTTTCCAGCTTGAAAACCGTTCCGTAGTTCCCTGAAGAGTACACCACATTGCCTGGCATGTTGACATATGGATTTGGGACTACCTTGGAAGAAAGTATTTCCACACGATCCTTCGAAATGCTGAACTCAAGATTCTGCATGGCCCTGGAATAGTCGCTCTGGCTTGGCCATGAAACATTCTGGGGTATAGAGTCAAGATCCGGGGGCACCTCGTCTATGATTGTTCTTGGATCTGGTGCTGCGGGTACAGTCTCTGCCTGTTTTTGCTGCTGTTGTGGAGCATCAGGCGGGGGAGCCTCATCCTTCTTTGGCTCTTTCAAGGCGTTTACCGCTCCCGTCTCCTTAGGCTGCTCCTGCTTTGCTGATGTCCTTATGAAGGTTGCTGCCACGAACAGGAAGAAAGCGAAGAATACAACATCATAGATGGGTAGCAGATACGCTATTAAAAGGGACGCAAGCACAGGCACAAGAAATAGGAATCGCCTTGGCAAGGATCTGAAGTAATATAGGAATAGTCCTGTGGATAACGCGAGAACTGCAATGAGAAGTGCTATAGTATCGATGAAATCAAGAGGATTAACCAGGAGGGACATGGTCAGGAGTATTGCTATTGCAAGCAGGGAATAACTGCCGGATTCCCAGTTTATCATTCTCTTCGATCGTACGACAGCTAAAATTACCAGCAAAATGAATGCAACAACAATTATATGATACGTCTCGTATGCTATGAATATGGATGCAAGGTGGAGTCCCTTTTCAGCATATGCCCAAGAACTGTAAATGAACTGCAGCGGCACAACTGCCAGGAAGAGAATTACGAATATGAGTGCCAGGACCTTGTTTATATATTTCATCTGTGCGGGATGAAGATCATTCTCTACCTCTATTTTTTATCTTTGGTATTTGTCAGGCGTTATTTTATTTAATTACCTGCAATTATACTTACATGCTCATTGTGGATGGACGAAAGGAGTCGAATCTCCACTCCTCGTGGTCCAAACAAAACATGGAAATATGCGCTGTCCCGCAGAATGAGATTGTCCAGATAATCATACCGGACTCCTCAACCATGCAGATAACAAAGGATTCAACCTCTGAAACGCTGCATTTACTCGATTCAAGCAGGTATGATGCCGCGGTTGGTCCAATCAGGGTGGAGGGGGCATCTCCCGGCGATTCATTGGAGATAGAGATTATACAGATCAGAACGGGAGACTGGGGCTGGACTTCGTTATCATCTGATTTCGGGCTCATAAAGAAGAGGTTCAGCGAAAGACTTTACCACTGGAGTATTTTTGGTGGTTATGCCACCCCGATGGGAGATTTCCTGGAGGGCATTAGAATAAGGACCGATCCTTTTCTTGGTGTCATAGGAACGCAACCTTCTTCTGGAAAGTATGGCATGATTCCTCCGCGCCATTTTGGTGGCAACATGGATAATAGGCTGCTCAGGCCCGGATCAAGGCTCTACCTGCCATGCAACATTGACGGTGGGATGATCTCGTTCGGAGACCCGCATGCTGCCCAGGGGGATGGCGAGGTATGCGGGACTGCAATAGAAACATCAGCGGAAGCAATGGTCAGGTTCAGGGTTCTCAAAGGAGAGAAGATTTCATTCCCAAGGGCCCGCATTCCTCCAGTGGCTGAACCGGAGTCAATAATGACATCCGGAATATCCAGGAGCCTGAGACAGGCAGCTATTATTGCTGTTGAAGAGATGATCGACGATCTAGCCCGAATGCAGGGGCTGACAGCAGAGGAAGCCTATGTTCTTTGCAGCGTAGCAGGCAACCTGAAGGTCTCGGAGATCGTTGACGAGCCGAATTTCGTCGTATCTATGACGCTTCCAAAGAACATATTCAGCAGGGCATGATTTTTGCATGGTGGATCTTTACGACCAGTGCAAAGAAACCTTTATTACAAGAATCTGACTGAGTAATTGGATGCAATTCAAAACTTCATTCAACATACCTGCTTCACTGTGCATCAAGTGCAGATCTGCCAAGAACCTCTGCGGTCTCTCATATTGCCCCATACTTGTCAGCACAATGGTAACACCCAAATTTGAGAGGCAGATCAGGAATGAGGTATCTGGTTCATCTCCGCCATCCGTGTTTGTGGGCAGATTTGGTTATCCAAAGATAAAGGTTTATCCTTCCACCCCACCGGAATTCGGTGAGACAGGAAGTTATGAAACACCATCAGAATGGATGAAAATGGACATGGAAAAATTTCTCTCAATGCGCCTTTCCATGCTGAGGGGTGGAATGGAAATATCCGTGAAGAATGCATCCACTCCGGACGGCAAGCTTCTCGACACACAACTTCTCTCGATGGCAAGCAAGCCAGTTGATATGGAAATGATTTTCAGCAAGAGCATGCTTTCATCCAAAATCGTGCTTTCGGAATACACACCACCAATGGGACCTGCGGCCCCGCTCAAAAACATATCTTATGGAAACGTGAAAATAGAGCCATACGTCGAGCGGGCTTTCAATGACACAGATCTCCGTGCGGTCAAGGCCATATACGACCTGTACAACAGAGGGGTAGACGTCTCCCGCCTTTCAAAAATACTTAGCACCGGTGCATTCGGTGTGAAGGAAGACCGCAGGGCGGTGCCTACCAGATGGTCTATAACGGCGGTCGACAAGAACGTTTCAGATCTGAACCTGAAAACGCTCAAGGGCATGGAAACAGTAGACAAATTCGAGGTTTTTGTGCGAAAAACAAGCGGGAATCTGTTCATGGGTATAATGGCACCGGGCAACTGGCAGTTTGAATGGGGAGAGGCATGGTTCCCGGGCAGCACATGGAATACCTGGGGTTCCGATGCCGAGGTAGAGATCGATTATGAAGGGTACGACGGGAGGAAGGATTATCCTGGAATCGGTGGATGCTACTATGCATCAAGACTAGCCGCAACAGAATATATGCTGAAGAGAAGGAGGATGGCAATCCCGCTCTTATGGAGGGAGATCTATCCGGGATTTAATCTTCCCGTCGGCGTCTGGTATGTGAGGGAGAACCTGAGGGAGATGTTCAACACCAAACCGGTGCAGCTAGACGACATTGAGAGCTGCATTCTCTACCTGAAGACGCAGATGAAGATACCTGTGGAAAAGTGGCTCTCAAGATCCACGATATACAGATACCTGAAAGCAGGATCGCTTGACAGGTATATTGCAGCGTGAACGATATGCAGGTAGTCGAAATAAAGGCAAAGTCAGCCCTGAACAGATCTGGAATGGTGGAACTAGATTACGCCTTCAATGCATATCTGGGCTGCGCTCATGGTTGCAGGTACTGCTACGCTGCCGATATTACACCTGGGGAATCGGCGGAGACATGGGGCGATACCGTCAGGGTCAGGGTCAACATAATCGAGCTTCTGCAGAGAGAGATAAAGAGCATGAGGAGAGGGCTTGTCGGTATTTCGACCATTACTGATCCGTATCAGCCAGTAGAGGCAAAATACAGGCTCTCCAGGCAGGCAATTTCGCTCCTGTTGGCAAACGGCTTCAGGGTATCAATTCAGACGAAGTCCCCTCTTGTGCTGAGGGATCTCGACATACTGCGGGACAGGAAGGGACTAGATGCAGGCGTCAGCCTGGCTACACCGGACAGTCAAATATCAAGACTCATAGACAGGAAATCGCCCCTTCCCGAAGCCAGGATAAGGACCATGCGTGAACTCACCAGGAACTCTATCAAGACATGGATGTTCCTGGGTCCAATCATTCCAGGTATCAATGATTCTTTCGATTCGATAGAGGCACTTATTTCCGTGGCTTCAGACCTTAAGATCAGGGTTATTTATGATCTTCTCAATCCATACAGTGGTGCGAAATCTATGCTAGGCGACAGTCTGGGTCCTGCATGGATTTCATCAATGAGCGGGCTTGACAGGCGCAGGTGGTGGGAAAGAGTTGAGTCAACTATCATCAGGATCGCAAGGGAATACAACGTGAAATGCAACAGCGAAGCCTCAGAACTCAGCGCCGAGACTGGCCTTATTTATAAGCCGCTTTTCTGACGATATGCCCTTCAGCCGCTGATCATATGAAAAGAATTATTAATCATCATGTTGATTCTCTGCAATCCGGATAGGTGTAAATTCAGATGACAGCACTCAATATTTCTGTTAAAAACCTGCGAGAACTTGCAGATCTAATAAATACGGTTGTGGGAGAGGCGAAATTTAAATTCGACAAGGCGGGAATGCTCGTAAGGGTGGTAGATCCAGCACATGTGGCCATGATCAATGCAGAGGTTCCTAGAGAGGCATTTGTGGAGTATCAGATCGATTCAGATGAAGAGATTGCACTGGACCTTGAAAAACTCAAGAACGTCTTAAAACTCGCAGGATCCAACGACAATGTTTTCGTGCGCAAGACAAACGACAAGCTCAAATTTGAGCTTGGCACAGTGAGCAAGAGTATCACTCTTCTTGACAACAGCATCGTAACCGTGCCAAAGATACCGCAGATATCCTCCGAATCATTCCTTGTCATCGGCAGAGGGGATTTTGAACGAGGGTTGAAGGCGGCAGAAGACGTTTCAGACGCAATAAAATTTACCCTTTCCCCTGAAGAGTTCACGGCGAGATCCGCCTCGGATTCCGAGGATTCAGAGATGACAATCCCAAAGGACATGCTTAAGGAGATCAAATGCAGCGGCACAATAAAGAGCCTTTATCCGCTCGAATATCTTCTGAAGTTCGTCAAGTCGATACCATCCTCCGAAACGCTCAAACTAAGCTTCAAGGACGACTACCCGCTAACAATAGAATTCAACTTTGGCGGGTCAGGGCTCATGAAGGGGCTCTTCCTTCTCGCTCCGAGAACGGAATGATATCACAATACGATCGAGCAATTGCAGCAGATAATCCTGCCAATTATTTTTTACAAAGTATTTTGAGAACTTGTTATATAAGCTAAAGTCATATTTGATTTGATATCAATGAATAAGCTCACTAAAGAAGAGGAAAGGGTTATTGTCCACAAGGGGACTGAGCGACCATTCACAGGCGAATACGACGATTTCTTTGAAAAAGGCACTTACGTATGCAGAAGGTGCAACGCTCCATTATACAGGTCCGACAGTAAATTTGACTCCGGGTGTGGTTGGCCAAGCTTTGACGACGAGATTCCGGGAGCAGTGAAGCGGCTGCCTGATCCGGATGGAATGAGGACAGAGATAGAATGCTCAAACTGTGGCGCGCACCTGGGTCATGTATTCCTCGGTGAACGCCTGACGACAAAGAACACCCGGCACTGCGTGAATTCAATCTCGCTTAGATTCATACCTGGTGGTGAAAAGTAGATGCCTGGAACTCCGGAATCAATAGTTCTTGGCGGCGGCTGCTTCTGGTGCACGGAAGCTGTATTCAAGGAGATAACGGGCGTTGTTGAGGTCGAACCAGGCTATGCAGGGGGCAATGTCCGCAACCCGAACTACAGGATGGTCTGCACCGGTAATACGGGACATGCAGAGGTTGTAATGGTGAAATTTGATCCTGACGAAATAGACCTGAAAGAAATACTCCAGATATTCTTCGCAACCCACGATCCCACCACACTTAACAGGCAGGGAGCAGACTTCGGTACCCAATACAGATCGACCATCATGTACAAAGATGATGAGCAGAAGAAAATTGCTGAAGAGACAATAAAGGAACTAACTGATGACAACGTCTTCAAGAACCCCATTGTGACTAAGGTCGAGCCCCTTGGTGAATTCTATCCGGCAGAGGACTATCATCATGATTACTACGCGAAAAACCCTCTCGCAGGCTACTGCATGATGGTAATCTCGCCTAAGGTGTCAAAGCTTAGAAAGAAATTCAGCGACAGGATAAAAGTAAAGAATTGATTCATTCCCCTAATACAAAAGAGGAAATGTCTCCTCACACTTTTAAAATTCCAGTTCCGAGGACCAGATTATGCTGGCAAATTCACCATTAATTGAAGCAAGGTTTACATCATGTACGATGTCGGCGCTGATCTTCTTTCCATCCAGTTCACGCTCATGTGCCGCGCATGCATCCCTGATCACAAAAGTCCTGAATCCCAGGTTTCCGGACATCCTTGCTGTTACACTCACGCAGTGATCTGTCGTCAGTCCCATGATATAAACTTCGGGGTTACCCATAGAGTGTAGAATCCCTTCCAGCTTTGTCCCTATGAATGCACTGTTCACGTGTTTTGTTACGATCGTCTCATGATCAAGGGGCGATACTTCTGGTTTGAAATCAAAACCGGGTTTCCCGCTTTTGAGAAGTGAGTCTGGATTGAGTGAATCATGCCTGACATGTATAGATTTTCTGCCGTTTAGCCGGAACTTTCTGAGAACTTCCTTTATTACATTTTCGGCACCAGGATTGTTCCTTGCACCCCAAACCGGGTCGTCGAATCCTTTCTGGACATCAATAATTACAAGAGCGGCCGAAGAAGAAACAGTTACCATAATCAAATATTATGAAGTGCCTAATATTCTTGATGCAAGGATTTTCAGGTCTACTTAAGTTTTTCAATCTGCAGCTTCAAGCCATCTATGCCCTTGACTAATGCCACCTCACCAGGATAGAACTCATCTCCATCATGAGTTGGAACCGCTTCCCATATTTGTGAATTTGCAACTACATCTATCCTCTTTCCGGAAACTCTCTTCACCCTGCACCTCCTTCCTATTATGCTTTCTACTCCGACAAAACTTCGCGTCCTGAATGGAAACCTGACCAGGTTTCCTCCTAAGATTGCTCCTATAAATAGAGATGTAACGGTATCAAGCAGGATTATCAGAATAAGCGTTGACTCAGTGACCGGCATATATGCCCTTCAAATCAAAATATCATTTCCCGGTTAATGTATTTTTACAGTTGATCGAATTGTAAACTATTGCAGAATAAATAACAGATCAAGAATAAGCATGAATATCCCTCAATGCCTATTTTAGCATCCTTCAAAGCATGCTTGTATTGCCGGATTTGATTTTTCAAAAAATTAACGTTTCAGATTTGATCCTGCAGGCTGCCAATAAGGTCATCCTGATGGCCACTCAGGAGAGACTTTGCACCAGTTTCCCTAACAATCTTTGAAAGGCTCTTCTTTACAGCATCCTTCTTGCTTCCATCCGGGTCAGGCATTATGTGTCCCGGGAACAAGACCAACTTTCCATCTGAACCCCAGGCAGAATCCCCAACAACAAGCATATCCTCAAAATGCAGAACCATCTCATCCAGAAAAGGCAGATTCTTTTCAGATTCAGGTCTTATGTTATAGGGCTTCAAGACGAAAGGAAGTTTGGAACTCGGTCCATATTTCACCGCCTTCTCAAGATGATGCAGCCTGATCTCATCTTCAGGTTTTCTTCTCTCAGTTCCTCTTAAATCAGGTATGCAGAGATCAACACCCAGCACTCTGGCAAGTGCTGAACTTCCCCTGATGTGTGAAAAGTTAGTCATAATGACAGCTACCGGCTTCCCCAGAATTTTCAATGCATCCACAAGACCCGGCACCATTGGAGGATCTATGGCGGCAACGGTTCCAGATGATATCAGGACATGACCTATCTGCTCGATCCCAAGCTCAGGATCATTGGATTTCCATTTGAAGACATTCTTGGCAACTGGAATCAACATAATACAAACAGTGTTACTTCGTTAATAGTTATTAGCATAATTACTGCCAGCACTCACATTCGCTGCATTTTTTATTTATTTATGCCGGATATTTTTTTCTGTACGTATTCCCTGAGTGCAACTGCATTATTGAACCTGTCCTCTTTAGAAGAATAGAGAAAAGTAACTTCTTTCCCTTTGCAGAGTTCCACAAAGCCAGCGGTGTTTGGATTATGATCCAATTCTGCAAAGTATCTGAGCTTGAATGCTTCCCACTTTGCAGGTTCGTGACCAAACCATTTCCGGAGATCATCCGAAGGTGCAATCTCCTTTGCCCAACTATCCAATTTAAGATCGGCTTTTGATAATCCCCTCGGCCACAATTTATCAACAAGTATCCTGATACCTCTACCAGAATGGTTCTTGTCATATACTCGAGCTAGATTGATCATTGGTCTTATAGTATGATGTGAAAGAAAAGGATTATGTCCCTTTTTATTGTGTAAGGAACCAGGTTGTAAGTAAAAATAATTAATGTTCTTATCACGTCGTCAAACAGTGAATTACAGTTAAGCAAATCTTCTCGGCAACGAAATAGTTTAAATCAGGTCTATAATGGAGATCAAGGGTGTTTAACAGGCTTTTTTCTGCAGATTATGCTTTGTCGCGGACAAGCCCTGAATTTGGCCCATAACTAAGGCTCCTTCGCTTAATATATCCTGCAGAGATTTACCTTTAAACACACAACTTGGATTGCGGAGGGCCGGATTTGAACCGGCGAATCTCTACAGAAATGGACTCTGAATCCATCGCCTTTGACCAAGCTCGACAACCTCCGCTCTGTAATAGGGGTATAATAGTTTGGTATTTTAAAAGTCATTGCTTTCATTATCTGATTCAAAATAGCCACATTTTAAACAATAATACATTTAGGATAGAAACATGAATTATTCATCGAATGGTACAAATCTGATGTTTAATTGGTCTGTTTTGACTTTTCTTCCACAGAATTAAACTAAGTTCATAGAATAAGGTTCCTGCATGCATGAAGACTTGAAGATACGACCTGATGACACAATTTTCATTGCAATCAATCCCGGAGTGGAAAATTTCAAGGACGTATCAACTAAATTCGAAGTGGTAACAGCTTTTGAATATATTTTTGAGGCAGCCCGTAAAAGACAGATTCCAGCTATCTTTTGTAGAAGAAAGGAACCCCTAAACATGGACAAAGGAGTTAACTCCCTTCATGTCACTGCCTTTGACAATGAATTCTCCAGCAGGTACCAGAAAGTCCTCTCTTCATCTAAAGAAGGGTATCTTCCATACGACGGCCTTGATGCATTTACATCGAGTGATCTGGTCAATAGGATAAAACTATCTCTGAGATCGGCAATATGCATTTTTGGCATACCTATCGAAATGGATGTGATAGCGTCGGTCTTTGGCGCCATCCGCCTTGGATGGAAACCATTCCTGATTTCAGACGCATCATCATCTGTATCAGA